>NZ_JAFMPL010000070.1:0-40784 GCF_019038455.1 Nocardia noduli | reverse complement strand
AGCATCACGACTGCTGGGGCGAAGTCTTCACCGCGCGTCAGGAATTGGTCGAGCACGAGATCGGCGGCCTGCGGGTGCTCGGACTGGACACCAGCGATCTCGACGCGGCGGGCGGACGGATCGACCCGGCACAATTCGACCGTCTGGCGCAGGTGCTTCGCGCCGATCCCGACCGACCGACACTGGTCTTCGGCCACCATCCCGTCACCACGGAATCCGGTCTCACCAATACCGCAGGACCCGGTTTCGTCCTGAACGCCGCCGACAGCGCCGAACTACAAAAGCTCTACACGCGAGCGCCCGGTGTCTTCCTGCATCACGCGGGCCACACCCACCGCAATCGCCGTACCCGTCCCGACGCGGATTGCGCCGTGGAATTCCTCGAAGTCGCCGCGGTCAAGGAATACCCGGGCGGCTATTGCCTGCTGCGCGTCTACGAAGGCGGCTACATGGTGAATTTCTACAAGACCCGCCCCCCGGCCGCGCGAGCGTGGAGCGCGCTGACACGCGGCGAATACTTCGGCCTGCTCCCCGATTACACGCTCGGCGTTCCCGGCGACCGCAATCACGTTGTCCTGCGCGATTTCTCCGGTCTTTCCTGACCGATACCGGCGAGAACGAGGGCGGGCCCGGAGCGACGACGGCGCTTCGTCTCTCCGGACCCGCGACAGCGCACGTGGTGCCTGTCATCGAGCGAGCGGCGGGAATTGAACCCGCGTAAACGGCTTTGCAGACCGTTGCCTCAACCACTCAGCCACGCCCGCCTCGTCAACGACAATGCCGGTCGCGTCGCGATAGGACCAGGCTTGCGTTCACGCTGATTTCAATGCGTGCGGCGCCGTTTCGCCGCCTCGGCCACTCGATTCGCCCGGCATGGGATGATCGAGTTCATGTCTCCGCCACGCCCGCTCCCGCTGGACCCGATCGAGGAGGCCCACCGCCAATGGGTCGGCCACGGGTGGGGCGATGTCGCCGATGGGATGGCCGCGGTCACCTCGCTGGTTCGGGCTCAGCAAATCGTCATGGCACGGGTGGACGAGGCGCTCAAGCCCACCGGTCTGACCTTCTCGCGGTACGAACTGCTCATGCTGCTGAGCTTCAGCAAGACCGGTGCGCTTCCGATGGCGAAGGCCAGTGCGCGCCTCCAGGTGCATCCGACCAGCGTCACCAATACGGTCGACCGATTGGAGGCCGCCGAGTTGGTCGTGCGGGTGCCACATCCGAGTGATCGGCGCGCCACTCTGATCGAAATCACCGATGCCGGTCGGGAATTGGTCGCGCGGGCCACCGAGGATCTGAATGCCCGAGTATTCGCGCTGCCGGGGCTGCCGCCGGACCGGGTGCAGCTGCTGCTACAGCTACTCTCGGAGTTCCGGCACGCCGCCGGAGACTTCGACACCGAGGGTGTCGCGCCGGTGTGGTCTGCCCAGGAGAATTAGACCTTGAAATCCGACCGGTCAGTTCATTATCTTGTCGAATCGGACATTCGATGACAGTCCGGCATCCATCGAGCGAATTACTCGAGCCATTGTCTTGGCAGCGGCGGAGAAAAGGTTCACCATGGATCCATGGTGCTGGTTCTCGGAGTGTCGGCGGGTGCCGGCGGCGCTCGCGCGGTGCTGACGCATTCCGACCAACCGCATCTTCCGCCGATCGAACGCTGCCACGTCGCGCGCCGGGCGGGCGGCGGTGTCGAGGAACCCGTACTCGAGGCGATCGTGCGGATGCGCCGCTCGGCCGATCAGCGTGACGAACTCATCAGCGGCACCGCCGTCACCTGCCGGTGCCCGCTGCACGCCGAATCCATTCGGGCGGGCGCGGGCGACGAACCGCTCACCATCGTCGACGAACCCCTCGCGCAGCTGCGCTACCTGCGTTTCACCGGACAACTCCCCGACAGCGGCTCGGTCATCCTCTACGACCTCGGGGCATCGGGACTGACGCTCACCCACGTCGACTGCCGGACCGACGCGGTGCTGTCGAGCAAACACAGCACCGTCCTGGGCGGCGACGGCTACGACGCGCTGCTGCGCTGGCAACTGGCCCGCGGCGGCGTCCTCACCGACAGATCCACCAGCCGCAGGCATCGCGAAGCGTTGAGCAGCGCGCGGGTGATCACGGCGCTGGACGCCATCTCGGGCGGGCGAGCCGTCATCACCCGCAGCGACCTGGTGGAATTGTGTTCGGCGGGAATCCACCATTCGGCCTCGTTCGTCCACCAGCTGATCGAGGAGAGCGGCGTCCAACCGGACGGCCTGGTCCTGCTCGGCGGGTGCAGCCGCAGCCCCGACGTCCGCGCGGAACTGGCCGCGTTGATCGATCTGCCGATCATCTACGACCCCGAACCGGAATACGTCTCGGCACGCGGCGCGGTACTGCTCGCCGCCGAACGCCACCACGGCGATGTCAGGATGGCGCGGATGCGCAAAGGCGCGGCGATCGTCGTGCCGCGCCCGCCGGTCACCCGCCGCAAGGTCATCGCCGCCGTCGCCGTGACCGTGGCCCTCGGCGCGACGATCGCCGGACTTCTTGCCCTGGAACATAATTCGGAAAGGTCGCCCGACGGCGGGACCGCACCGACCCAGGTGGAACTCGGCACGCGACCTCAACTGTCCAACAACTGATCCCGGGCCGTGGGAGCCCGGCCGTGGGATTTCGGCCGGGCTCCGCCGCTCAGCGGTTCTCGAACTTCGCGGGACGCTTCTCGACGAAGGCGGCCATGCCTTCCTTCTGATCCTCGATGGCGAAAAGGGAGTGGAAGACGCGGCGTTCGAAACGCAGGCCCTCGGCGAGGGTCGTCTCGAAGGACCGGTTGACCGATTCCTTGGCGATCATGGCGACCGGAAGGGACATGGAGGCGATGGTGGTCGCCACCTCGAGTGCGGTGTCGAGCAGTTCGGCGGCGGGCACGATCCGCGAGATCAGGCCCGCCCGCTCGGCTTCCTCGACGTCCATGTTCCGTCCGGTCAGCACCAGATCCATGGCCTTGGCCTTGCCGATGGCGCGGGTCAGCCGCTGCGAACCGCCGATACCGGGGATGACGCCCAGTTTGATTTCCGGCTGCCCGAATTTGGCCGTGTCGGCCGCGATCAGGATGTCGCAGAGCATGGCGAGCTCACAGCCACCGCCGAGCGCGTAACCGGCGACGGCGGCGATGGTGGGCTTGCGGAAATTCGCCAGCCGGTCCCAGCGCGCGAAGAAATCGTTCAGGAACACGTCCATGTACGACTTGGGCTGCATTTCCTTGATGTCGGCGCCCGCGGCGAAGGCCCGCTCGGAGCCGGTGATCACCACCGCCCCGATCTCCTCGTCGCGCTCCAATTCGTCGAGCGCGGCGATGACGTCGTCGAGAACCTGCTCGTTGAGCGCGTTGAGCGCCTTCGGACGGTTCAGCGTGATCCAGCCGACCCGGCCCTTACGTTCCAGCAGAATCGTGTCGAAATCGGTCACTCGGCATCCTCTTGGTCGGAACGGCTACGGATATCGGTGACGATAGCGGAGAAGTCCAGACCGGCCCGATCCTGGTTGAACCGGGTGTAGATCTCGGAGGCGAGCAGACCGAGCAGACCGTCGACTCCGTTGTCGCGCAAGGCGTTCGCGGCCAGGCCGAGATCCTTGGTCATGAGCGCGGTGGCGAAACCGGGCCGGTAATCGTTGTTGGCGGGGCTGGTCGGCACCGGGCCGGGGACCGGGCAGTAGCTGGTCAGGGCCCAACTCTGGCCCGAGGCGGTCGAGACCACGTCGAAGAAGGACTGGTGGCTCAGGCCCAGTTTCTCGCCGAGTACCAATGCCTCGGACAGGCCGATCATGGAGATGCCGAGCAGCATGTTGTTGCAGATCTTGGCGGCCTGGCCGACGCCGGAACCGCCGCAGTGCACGACTTTGCCGCCCATGACGTTCAGCACATCGGCCGCGTCGGCGAAATCCTGTTCGCCGCCGCCGACCATGAAGGTCAGCGTGCCCGCTGCCGCGCCCGCGACGCCGCCGGAGACGGGGGCGTCCAGGGCGCGGTGGCCCGCGCCGACGGCCAGTGCCGCCGCGGCCTTGGCGTCGGCGACATCGATGGTCGAGCAGTCGATGAACAGGGTGCCGGGGGTGGCGGCGGGCAGCAGGTCGGCGTAGACGTCGAGTACCAGTTTGCCGTTGGGCAGCATGGTGATGACCACGTCGCGGTCGGTCGCGGCGGCCGAGGCGGTGGCGACGACGGTCGCGCCGTCCTCGCGCGCCTTGTCCTGCGCGGCGGGCACCGGGTCGAAGGCGAGTACGTCGTAGCCCGCCGTGACGAGGTTGGCCGCCATCGGGCCGCCCATGTGCCCGAGGCCGAGGAAGCCGATCTTCTTGGTCACTGCTGTCCTTCCGGAATGTTCAAACCCAGTTCCCCGACGCCCAATTCGGCGAAGTAGGCGTCGACCGCCGCCGTGGACACATCGGCCAGGGTGGCCGGATTCCACCGCGGATCGCGGTCCTTGTCGATGACCTGGGCGCGAATTCCTTCGACCAGGTCATGGGAGGCCAGCGCCGCGATGGACACCCGGTACTCCTCGTTCAGCACCGCCTCCAGATTCGGCAGGCCGCGCGCGTTGCGCAACGAACGCAACGTGACCTTCAGCGCGACAGGCGATTTGCCGAGGATGTCCTCGGCGGCCCGTGCGGCCTCGGGTGTGCCGTCGGCCCGCAATCGGGCGACGATCTCCTCGACCGAATCGGCGCTGTAGCAGGCGTCGATCCAGCTCCGCTGTGCCACCAGCGCGGAATCCGGTGCGTCGGTGGCGAATTTGGCGATCGCGATATCGGCCGACTCGGTCCGCAGGGTTTCCAGCAGCGCGGCGATATTGTCCGAAGTCACGTAGTAGTCGGCGAATCCGGCCGCGATGGCGTCGCCCGCGCCCATCCGCGCGGTGGTGAGCGCGACGTGGGTGCCGATCTCGCCGGGGGTGCGCGAGAGCAGGTAGGTGCCGCCGACGTCGGGAACGAAACCGATGCCCACCTCGGGCATGCCGATCTTGGACCGTTCGGTGACGATGCGGTGGCTGCCGTGCCCGGACAGCCCGACACCGCCGCCCATCACGATGCCGTCCATGACGACGACGTACGGCTTCGGATATCGGCCGATGAGCGCGTTGAGGATGTACTCGTCGCGCCAGAAGACGCCGGTCGGCGAATCGACGTTCGCGCCGCCGCCGGACGCGTCGCTGTGTATGGCGACGATATCGCCGCCCGCGCACAGACCGCGCTCACCGGCTCCGGTGACCACGACGGTGCGCACCTCGCCGTCGGCGGCCCACTCCCGCAGCGCGCGGGTGATGTCCAGCGCCATCGCGTGATTGAGCGCGTTGATGGCCTTGGGCCGGTTCAGCGTGATCAGGCCGAGCCCGTCACGTTTCTCGATCAGAACTTCGGGTTCGGTCACTATGCCGCTCCTACCACCGCGCGGGCGACGACCACCCGCATGATCTCGTTGGTACCTTCCAGGATCTGGTGCACGCGTAGATCCCTGACGATCTTCTCCAGGCCGTATTCGGCCAGGTAGCCGTAGCCGCCGTGCAATTGCAGGGCCTTGTTCGCCACGTCGAATCCGACGTCGGTCGCGAAACGTTTCGCCATGGCGCACATCTCGACCTTGTCGGCGGAGTCGGCGTCGAGCGCGCCCGCCGCACGCCACAGCAACGTGCGCGCGGCCTCCAATTCGGTACGCATATCGGCGAGTTGGAATTGCAGCGCCTGGTTCTTCAGCAGCGCTTTGCCGAACGCGTTGCGCGCGGCCAGATACGGCACGGTCTTGTCGAGCGCGGCCTGAGCCCCGCCGACCGAGCAGGCCGCGATATTCAGGCGACCGCCGTTGAGCCCGTTCATGGCGATCCGGAAACCGTCGCCCTCGGCGCCGAGCCGGTTGGCGGCGGGCACCCTGGCGTCCTCCAGGATCACCTGCCGGGTCGGCTGGGCGTTCCAGCCCATCTTCCGCTCGTTCGGCCCCACCGAGAGTCCGGGAGTGTCGGCCGGGACGATGAAGGCCGAGATTCCGCGCGCGCCTTCGTCTCCGGTGCGCACCATCATCACGTAGACGTCGTTGGACCCCGCGCCCGAGATGAACTGCTTGGAGCCGTTGAGGATGTAGTCCTCGCCGTCGCGCACCGCCTTGGCGCTCAGCGCCGCCGCGTCCGAGCCGACGCCCGGTTCGGTCAGCGCGTAGCTGGCCAGATGTTCCATCGAGGTCAGGCGCGGCAGCCAATGATGGCGCTGGGTCTCGTCGCCGTAACTGTCGATCATCCACGTCGCCATATTGTGGATCGAGATATACGCCGCGATGGCGGGGCAGCCGGTGGCCAACTGTTCGAAGATGCGCACCGCGTCGAGCCTGCGCAGCCCCGAACCGCCCACGTCCTCACGCACGTAGATGCCGCCGAGGCCGAGCGGGCCCGCCTTGCGCAGCACGTCGACCGGGAAGTGTTTCTGCTCGTCCCATTCCAGCGCGCGCGGCGCGAGGAACTCGTCGGCGAATCCGCGCGCGGTGTCGCGGATCGCCTTCTCGTCTTCGTCGAGATCGAACATCGTCAATCCATGGTGGGAATGACGAAGGCATTGGGCACGGAGCTTGCGGAGTGCCCCAGGGATACTGCTTTCCTTTCGCCTTCCGGCCAGCGCTGCGTGACGGTTTTGGTCTTGGTGTAGAAGCGGATCGAGTCCGGGCCGTGCTGGTTCAGGTCGCCGAAGCCCGAACGCTTCCAGCCGCCGAAGGTGTAGTACGCGATCGGGACCGGGATCGGGACGTTGATGCCGACCATGCCGACCTGCACGCGCGCGGCGAAATCACGGGCGGTGTCGCCGTCGCGGGTGAAGATCGCGACGCCGTTGCCGTATTCGTGCTCGTTGGCCAGGCGCAGGCCCTCTTCGTAATCCTTGGCGCGCACGACCGTCAGCACCGGGCCGAAGATCTCTTCCTGGTAGATCCGCATCTCGGGGGTGACGTTGTCGAACAGGGTCGCGCCGACGAAGAAGCCGTCCTCGCCGCCTTCGACGGTGAGGCCGCGTCCGTCGACCACGAGCGAGGCGCCCTCGTCGATGCCGACCTGGACGTAGTTGTTGACCCGGTTGACGCCGTCGAGCCCGACCAGCGGGCCGTAGTCGGCGCCGAGATCGTCGGACCGCCCGACATTGAGTTTGTGCACACGCTCGGTCAGCTTGGCGACCAGGCGATCGGCGGTCTCTTCGCCGACCGGCACCGCCACCGAGATGGCCATGCAGCGTTCGCCCGCCGAGCCGTAGCCCGCGCCGATCAGCTGGTCGGCGACGTCGTCGAGGTCGGCGTCGGGCATCACGATGGCGTGGTTCTTCGCGCCGCCGAAGCATTGCGCGCGCTTACCGTTCGCGGTCGCGGTCTCGTAGATGTACTGCGCGATCGGGGTGGAGCCGACGAAGCCGACCGCCTTGATGCGCGGATCGTGCAGCAGGGTGTCGACGGCTTCCTTGTCACCGTTGACGACGTTGAAGACGCCCGGCGGCAGACCCGCCTCCAGGAACAGTTCGGCCAGGCGCAGCGGCACCGAAGGATCGCGCTCGGACGGCTTGAGCACGAACGCGTTGCCGGTGGCCAGCGCGGGGCCCGCCTTCCACAGCGGGATCATGGCCGGGAAGTTGAACGGGGTGATACCAGCGACCACGCCGAGCGGCTGACGCATCGAGTAGACGTCGATGCCGGTGCCCGCGCCCTCGGTGTACTCACCCTTGAGCAGGTGCGGGATGCCGACGGCGAATTCGATGACCTCGAGTCCGCGCTGGATGTCGCCCTTGGCGTCGGCGATGGTCTTGCCGTGCTCGGAGGACAGCAGCGCCGCGAGGGAATCCATCTCGTCCTGGACCAGGGCCAGGAATTTCATCATGACCCTGGCCCGCTTCTGCGGGTTGGTCGCGGCCCAGCCCGGCTGCGCGGCCTCGGCGTTCGCGATGACCGCCTCGACCTCGGATTTGCTCGCCAGCGGCACCCTGGCCTGCACCTGTCCGATATTCGGATCGAAGACGTCGCCGAATTTGCCGGAAGCGCCGGGGACGTGCTGTCCACCGATGAAGTGCGTGAGTTCGCGAACCATGCCAGTCCTCTTCGTTGTCGACATCGCGCATCACGCGATCTGCGGTCATCCTATAGTTGGATGTCCAAGTAAATGAACGGCCACGGCCGCGATGTGATCCTTCCCACCGCTCGCGGTTGTGTAGCGCTGTGACGGCCATCACCGTAGGATTAGTTTGACGTCCTAGTATCGGGCATCGAACTTAATCTGAACAGACTCCCCGAAGGGGCTCTCGTGGCCGACGATCGCACGTTGCACACGCCGAACAATCCCATCCGATTCGTGACCTCGGCCGCCCTCTTCGACGGCCACGACGCGGCGATCAACATCATGCGCAGAATCCTCCAGGCCCAGGGCGCCGAAGTGATCCACCTCGGCCACAATCGGGCGGTCAGCGAAGTCGTCGACGCGGTGCTGACCGAGGACGTGCAGGGTGTGGCGGTCAGCTCCTACCAGGGCGGCCACGTCGAATACTTCGAATATCTCGCCGACGCGCTGAAAAAGGCGGGGGCCGAACACGTCCGGATCTACGGCGGTGGCGGCGGGGTGATCGTCGACGAGGAGATCGCGCGCCTGGCCGCAGCGGGCGTCACCATCTTCTCCCCCGAGGACGGACAGCGGCTCGGCCTGCCGGGCATGATCAACCGGCTGATCCGCGACTGCGACCACGACCTCGCCGTCACGCCCCCGGTGCTCGACGCCGTGCTCGCGGGCGAACGAGCGGCCCTGGCTCGCGCGATCACCTGTCTCCAGGAGGGCACCCTGCCCGCCGCCGATCGGCAGGCCCTCGCCGACGCCGCGGCGGCGCGCCCGGTGCCGGTCCTCGGCATCACGGGCACCGGCGGTTCGGGGAAATCCTCGCTCACCGACGAATTGGTGCGCAGGCTGCGATCGGACCAGCAGGACAAACTGCGCGTCGCGATCCTCGCCGTCGACCCGACCCGCAGGCGCGGCGGCGGCGCGCTGCTCGGCGACCGCATCAGGATGAACGCGCTCGACGGCGACCACCTGTTCTTCCGGTCGCTCGCCACCAGGGGCGGGCACGAATTGCCCGGCGATATCGACGGCATCGTGACCGCGTGCAAGGCCGCCGGATACGACCTGGTGATCCTGGAGACGCCCGGTATCGGTCAGGGCGACGCCGCCATCGTCGACCACGTCGATCTCGCGATGTATGTGATGACACCCGAATTCGGGGCGGCGTCGCAGCTGGAGAAGATCGACATGCTGGATTTCGCGGACGTGGTCGCGATCAACAAATTCGAGCGACGCGGCGGCGCGGACGCGCTGCGCGATGTGTCACGCCAATTGATCCGCAATCGCGAGGCCTTCGGCGCGGGCCCGGAGGATATGCCGGTTTTCGGCACCAGCGCCGCGACCTTCAACGACGACGGCGTCACCGCGCTCTACCAACATCTGATCGCACGCCTGGCCGAATTCGGATTACCGCTGGAACCGGGTGTGCTGCCGCGCGTGCGGACGCGCGCGTCGACCCGATTCGCCCAGATCATTCCGCCCGCGCGGGTGCGCTATCTGGCCGAGATCGCCGAAACCGTCCGCGATTACCACGGCCTGACGGCACGACAGGCCGCGGCGGCCCAACGCGTGCAGCGGCTGGAACTGGTCGCGGCGGAACTGCCGGACGATACGGCGCTCGGCGCTCTGCTCGACGGTGCCCGTGGCGAACTCACCGACGACAATGCCGCCCTGCTCGCCGAATGGCCCGCACTGGCCCGGTCGTATTCGGGTGCGGAACGGGTCGTGCGGGTACGCGACCGTGAGATCCATACTCCGCTGCGGCGCGAGACCCTGTCGGGTAATTCGATTCCACGGGTGGCCCTGCCCCGATTCACCGATCACGGCGAACTGCTGCGATTCCTGCGCGCCGAACACCTGCCGGGATATTTCCCGTTCACCGCGGGTGTCTTCCCGTTCAAACGCGACAACGAGGATCCGGCGCGCATGTTCGCCGGGGAGGGCGACCCGTTCCGCACCAACCGGCGTTTCAAGGTGCTCAGCGAACATTCCGACGCGAAAAGGCTGTCCACCGCTTTCGATTCGGTGACCCTCTACGGCCACGACCCCGCCGAACGTCCCGATATCTACGGCAAGGTCGGCACGTCGGGCGTGTCCATCGCCTCGCTCGACGATATGAAGGCGCTCTACGACGGTTTCGACCTGACCGCGCCGACCACCTCGGTCTCGATGACGATCAACGGTCCGGCGCCGACCATCCTCGCGTATTTCCTCAACACCGCGATCGATCAGGCGGTGCTGGCGTTCACGACGGACAAGGGTCGCGAGCCGAATGCCGAGGAGGCCGCCGAGATTCGCGCCGGAACCCTGGCGACGGTGCGCGGCACCGTACAGGCCGACATCCTGAAGGAGGATCAGGGCCAGAACACCTGCATCTTCTCGACCGAATTCAGTTTGCGCATGATGGCCGATATCCAGGAATGGTTCGTGCGCAACGGCGTCCGCAATTTCTACTCGGTCTCCATCTCCGGCTATCACATCGCCGAAGCGGGCGCGAATCCGATCAGCCAGCTCGCGTTCACCCTCGCCAACGGATTCACCTACGTCGAGGCGTATCTGGCGCGCGGTATGGATATCGACGAGTTCGCGCCCAATCTGTCGTTCTTCTTCTCCAACGGCATGGATCCCGAGTACTCGGTGATCGGGCGGGTGGCGCGGCGGATCTGGGCGGTCGCGATGCGCGATCGCTACGGGGCCGACGAACGCTCGCAGAAACTCAAATACCACATTCAGACCTCGGGCCGATCGCTGCACGCCCAGGAGATGAATTTCAACGATATCCGCACCACGTTGCAGGCGCTGATCGCGATCTACGACAACTGCAACAGCCTGCACACCAACGCCTACGACGAGGCGGTCACCACCCCGACCGAGGAATCGGTACGCCGGGCGCTGGCCATCCAGCTCATCATCAATCGCGAATGGGGTATCGCGATGAACGAGAATCCCTTGCAGGGCAGCTTTCTCATCGATGAACTCACCGATCTGGTCGAGGAGGCGGTACTCGTCGAATTCGAGCGGATCAGCGATCGCGGCGGGGTCCTCGGGGCGATGGAGACCGGCTATCAGCGCGGCAAGATCCAGGACGAGTCGATGCGGTACGAGCATCGCAAACACGACGGATCGCTGCCGATCATCGGCGTCAACACCTTCCGCAACCCGCACGGCGAACCCCATCACACGCTGGAACTCGCGCGCGGCACCGAGACCGAGAAGCAATCACAGCTGGCGCGGGTCGGCGATTTCCAGCGACGGCACCGCGACGACGCGCACGCCGCGCTGGCCCGGCTGGAAGAGGTGGCCCGCACCGACGACAACATCTTCGATGTGCTGATGGACGCCGCACGGGTGTGCACGTTGCAGCAGGTCACCGATACCTTCTTCCGGGTCGGAGGGCAGTACCGCCGCAATGTGTAGACGCCGGGTGGGTCGGCGTCGCCGGGATTGTCGGTGCCTGTCGCTACCATCGCGCGCATGGAAGCAACCGGCACCTTCACCGTGACCGCCTTCGTCCCCGCCGAGGTGGTCGTCGAACCCGTGGTCGTCACCGCGCTGCCGGTGGGCGTGGCCACCATGACCAAGATCTTCGACGGTGAGATCGCCGGGCAGGCTGCCACCGTGTTCACGGCCGCGTTCGACCAGGACAGCGGCACCGGGACCTACCTGGCGATGGAATCGTTCGAGGGCGTGATCGCCGACCGCGCGGGCAGTTTCAACTTCCTGCATTCGGCGACCACCTCCGGCCGGGACCGCAGCGATCCGTTCTTCCTGATCGTTCCGCACAGCGGCACCGGCGAATTGGCGGGTATCACCGGAACCGGGGAGATCACCGTCGACGCCGACGGCACCCATCACCTCCGGCTCGACTACGACCTCACCTGAGCGTCGGCCAGTCGATCGAGCAGCGTGGCGCGCGCGGTCACCAGCGACGGCCCGTACCAGGTCAGATCGCGGCCGGCGACCAGCGCGACGGGGATGCCCGGAAATGCCTCGGGGCCATCGGATTCGGTGAAGATGTAGGGTTCATCGGGCAGTACGGCCAGCGTCACGTCGGCGGTGAGTTCGTCGACGGAGATCCTCGGGTAGCGGTCGGGGCGGACCGCGTGGACCAGGCGCAGACCGAGCCGGGCCGCGAGATCACCGGTGAACGTGTCCCGGCCGACCACCATCCACGGATCGCGCCAGATCGGGATCACGGCGGCGCGCGCGGGTTCCGGAGCCGGTGCCGCCCAGACGGATTCGGCCTCGACCAGCCAGCCCGGCCGCTCGATGCCGAGCGCGGAGGTGAACATCCTGGTCAGCGAGCCGATGGCCTGATCGACGGTTTCGATGTCGGTGACCCACACCGCGATCCCCGCGACCCGCAGACGGTCGACGTCGATGCGCCGATTCTCCTCCTTGTTGCACAGCACCAGGTCCGGCGCGAGTTCCACGATGCGCCGGATATCGGGATTCTTCGTGCCGCGCACCCGTTCGACATCGAGTTCGCCGGGATGGGTACACCATTCGGTTGCCGCCACCAGCAGTTCGGGACAGGTGTGGGCGACCGATTCGGTGAGCGACGGCACCAGCGACACCACCCGCCGGATCGAGGCGGGCAATGTGGTCTCGAAGCCGAGATCGTCCGGTTCGACGCGCACGGTGCTCATAGGTCCATGGTCCGCGCGTGACCGCCGGGACTCGCAGCGGGGTGGTAACCAGGCACGGGACACCCCGTTGCTTCCGGTCGCGGCCGATGCGCCGCACCGGCGCCCAGTCCCCCGACCAGGCCGACGCGCCACTGGTCGCCGCCGAAAGTCACAGCACCGGGCCGCGATTCGATGGATACCGTCGACCGGTTCGAAAAAGCGCGCGCACCAGACACTTCGGGTGAATGTGTCACCGGGTGCGACGGTCCCGGGCGGAACAGACGAGCGAGACGAAGTCCGCGAATGACGGCGTAGTGGCAGTGGCCGGGCAGTAGCCGCACGCTCCCGAGGGGACCACACTGGAAGGAGCACCCGGCGCCGGGAGACCGGTAGCCACCGGACAAGGTCCCGTCCCGAGCTCGTCCGGCAGAACCATCGCCCTCGATGCCGGGTGCTCACTATCGGCCGCGCGTGCCGCGACGGTCCGCCACCGGCTCCGTGGGAGCCGATTCGGCAGGATCGTTACGCGACAAGCGAATCCGCGACGGAGCCGCTACCGACACTCCGCCGCGGAGCCGAGGGTGCGACGGTATGATCCGACGCAGGGGGCCGGATCATGCCCGCGACGTCAGCTGACGAGCGGATCACGGGGCATACCGAGGATCCGCTCCGCGATCTGATTGCGCGTCACTTCCGAGGTACCGCCCGCGATCGCCATACCGCGCGCGCCGAGCACCATCAGCCCGGCCAGCTCCGCGGGTCCCTCGGCCAGCGCGAGATCGGGGCCGAGCAGCGCGGCCATGATCGCCGCTCGCTCGCCGATATGTTCGGCCAGTTTGAGTTTGGTGATATTGCCTTCGGGACCGGGCCCGGCGCCTTCGATACTGCGGGCGGCCCTGCGCAGGTTGAGCAGACGCAGCGCGTGCTCCTCCGCCAGGAATCGACCGACCCTGATGTCGGCGTCGGCACAGCGGTCCCGATACCGGGTGACCATGGGCACCAGCGTTCCCGCCGGAAAGACGCCCGCTCCCGATCCGCCGCCGATGCTGACGCGCTCGTTGCCCAGGGTCGCGCGCGCCACCGTCCACCCGGTATCGGGCGCGCCGACGACATCCTCGTCGGGCACGAAGACATCGGTGAAGAACACCTCGTTGAATTCCGAGCCACCGATGAGCATCCGCAGCGGGCGCACCTCCACGCCGGGCGCTTCCATATCGATGATCACGGTGGTGATGCCCGCGTGTTTCGGCACATCCGGATTCGTACGCACGGTCGCCAACCCGCGACGGCTGTAGTGCGCGCCGCTGGTCCACACCTTCTGCCCGTCGATGCGCCAGCCGCCCTCGACCCGAGTGGCCTTGGTCTTGACCGCCGCCGCGTCCGATCCGGCATCGGGTTCGGAGAACAGCTGACACCAGACCTCTTCCTGGCGCAGCGCCTTCTCGACGAATCGTTCGATCTGCCAAGGTGTTCCGTGCTGGATCAAGGTCAGGACCACCCACCCGGTGATCGAGTAGTCGGGCCGCCGCACACCCGCCCGGGTGAATTCCTCCTCGATGACGAGCTGCTCGACGGCGCTCGCGGCACGTCCCCACGGCCGGGGCCAGTGCGGCATGATGTAGCCGGTCGCGATCAGTTCGTCGCGCTGCGCGGTCTCCTCCAGCGCCGCGAGGCGCCGCGCTTCGACGGCGATCGCCGCACGCAATTCCTCGGTCCCCTCGGGCAGGTCGAGACTGTTCTCCCTGGTGACACCCGCCGCCGTCATCGTGAAGACATCGCGGGCGGGTGCGTCGCCGCCGAACAGGGCCCGTAGGGCGAGCGCACGGCGCAGATGCAGGTGGGCGTCGTGTTCCCAGGTGAATCCGATGCCGCCGTGCACCTGGATATCGAGTTCGGCGTTGTGGACGTAGGCGGGCAGGGCGAGTGTGGCCGCGGCCGCGGCGATCAACCCGAACTGCTCCTCGTCCTCGCCTGCGGCACGCGCGGCATCCCAGACCGTGGCCACCGCCGACTCGGCGGCAACCAGCATATTGGCGCAATGATGTTTGACGGCTTGGAAAGTCGCGATGGTGCGACCGAACTGCTTGCGCACCTTGGCGTAGTCGACCGCGGTCTCGACACAGTCCGAGGCTCCGCCGACAGCCTCGGCGGCCAGAACGGTCCTGGCCAGCGCGAGTGCGGTCGGGCGCGCCCCGGGCAGGACATCGGACGGCGCGACCGCGACATCGCGCAGGACGACCCGACCCGATCTGCGGGTCGGATCCAGATTCGCCGGAACCTCGACCGAAACGCCTTCGCGCTCGCGTTCCACCAGTACGACATCGTCACCGGCGAACACGAGCAGCAGGTCGGCCATGCCCGCGCCGAGTACGACACCGGCCGAACCACCGGCGCGACCGTCGCCGTCCACGCTGACCTCACCGCCGAAGCCGACGGCCGCCGTCACCGATCCGTCGGCCAGTCCCGGCAGCAGGCGCGACTTCTGTTCCTCGCTGCCACGCGCGGCCAGCACGGCCGAGGCGATCACGGTCGGGACGAACGGTCCCGGGGCAACAGCACGGCCCAACTCCTCGACGACAACCACCAGTTCCGGCAGTCCGAAGCCGGAGCCGCCGTATTCGGCGTCGATATGCAGACCGAGCCAGCCGAGTCCGGCCAGCTCCGCCCAGAACGGCGGGCGGCCCTCCTCGGCGGAGTCGAGCAGTTCCCGTGCCGACCAACGTGCTTTGTGGCCGGTCAGGAACGCGCGCGCGACTGCGGCGAGCTCGCGGTGATCGTCGGTCAGTGCGATACCCATCGGTGTCCTCCTCGACATACCGTCAGCCGTACGGTACCGGACTCGGCAGCACGGATTCCCGGGTTTCCCCGGAGCGAGCGCACCGCGTTCGTGGCAGTGCTGGGACAGCGGTAGGGCATTCTCACCGAGCCGTGTCGCGGGCAGAATTGTCAACGGCACCCGGCGCGAGGAAGCTACCGATCCGCGCTGACCGGGCGAACTCCGCCCGAACGAGTCCGGGAGGCTTGGTCGGTTGCGCTGCCGGGTGCCCGCCAACCTCCGCGTTTCCGCAAGAATCCCGAATGCCCGTGTCGTCGCGCGACCAGCGGGCCCGGGAGCCCGGACTCAGCGCCCGAGCACGTCGTACAGCGCCCGCAGTTCCCGCAGTCCGGCGGCCGCGCTCGGCTCGTCCTCGGCCAGCATCCGCAGGGCGCGGCGCAGGATCACCGGATCGAGATCGTCGGCGGCGGGGCGGAATTCCGGGGTCGGCAGATCCGGCAGGGTGACCCGATCCCCGTACGGATCGTCGGAGACCGTCGGCTGCGGATCACGTTCGATCCCCCCGATCAGGGTCTCCAGATCCAAACCGCGCAGGGTGAGGATTTCACGCGGACGCTCGTCGAGCCGTTCGGCCAGCAGATAACAGACCGCGGCCACGTGCTTACACGGCCAGCCCGGATCCGGGCAGGTGCAGGTGAAATCCAGATCCGCCGCCGTGGTCGGGAGCAGATGCGGTCCGAGGCCGCTCGGCAGCGCGCCGGAGGCTATCTCGGCCAGCATGCCCGGCGCGGTGCGAATCGTCTCGATCAGCAGCGCCAATTCCTCCTCGCGCAACGGGCGCACGGTGAAGACCGCCGTGAACGGACGCGGCTGGCTCCCCTGTACTTCCGCCGTCACCGCACCGGGTTCGATGCGATAGCTGACCACCTGACCGGATCGCGCGTAGGTGCGCCCGCGCGCGAGGCGTCCCGGCTCCGCCATCGCCTCGACGGCGTCGATCAGGGCCTTTCCCCACCAGGTCCGGCCGAACCCGCCGCGTCTGCTGCGCGCGGAGACCCCGCCGTCGACCGGACGACGCTTTCCGTATTTGCTGTAATCCTCGAAGGGGCTCATTCGCCGACCGCCTCCGCGCCGAGCGCGAACAATTCGCGCAATTCGTCGGTCCCCATTTCGGTGATCCAGTTCTCGCCCGCGCCGACCGCCAATTCCGCGAGATGACGTTTTCCGTTGATCATCTCGTCGATCTTCTCCTCGATGGTGTCGACGCACACCAGTTTGCGTACCTGCACGTCACGCCGCTGACCGATACGGAACGCGCGGTCGGTGGCCTGGTTCTCCACCGCCGGATTCCACCATCGGTCCAGGTGCACGACATGGTTGGCCGCGGTGAGATTCAGCCCCGTGCCACCGGCCTTGAGCGAGAGCAACATCAGCGGCGGTCCGTCACCGGACTGGAATCGCTCGACCATGGCGTCGCGGCGTTTCTTGGCCACCCCACCGTGCAGGAACGGGATTTCGGCGCCGAAACGCTCCACCAGATAGGGCGCGACGAGTTCACCGAATTCCCGGAACTGGGTGAACAGCAACGCTT
The DNA here is from genome assembly GCF_019038455.1 of Nocardia noduli. NCBI lineage: Bacteria > Bacillati > Actinomycetota > Actinomycetes > Mycobacteriales > Nocardiaceae > Nocardia > Nocardia noduli. The sequence continues at coordinate 23,690 of NZ_JAFMPL010000070.1, read as the reverse complement.
TCTCGCCGTCGGCGAGCACGGATTCGAGAATATCCTCCACCAGCGCCAACTTTCCGGAGCGATGGTGACCGCGCAGCAGCACCGCCGAACCGTCGCCGAGGAAATGCGCCGGATGATTGCACACCTGTTTGAGCCGGGTCAGCGCGCCGAGGACCGCGCCCTTGCGCGCCATCCCCTTGGCGTCCTTGATCTTGGCGAGCATGTCGTCGACCACCGCCTGGTAGAGGGCGGCCTGCTCGACGGTGAGATTCGCGCGCACGGTCATCTCGAATTTCTCCGGAAGATCGGAGATGACCGCCGGATCGGTTTTCACCCGACGCAGCACGAACGGCTGGGTGAGAAAACGCAGCCGCGATATCGCGTTCTGGTCCTGTTCGCGTTCGATCGGCACCGCGAAACGCGCGCGGAAGGTCTGGGCGCTGCCGAGCAGCGACGGCATCGCGAAATCGAGGATCGAACGCAATTCCTCCAGCCGGTTCTCCACCGGGGTTCCGGTAAGCGCCAGCCGGTGTCGCGCGGGCACGGCGCGCGCCGCGCGCGCCTGTCTCGTTCCCGCGTTCTTGATGTGCTGGGCCTCGTCCAGCACGATCCGTTCCCATTCGCCGCGCCGCATATCGTCGATATCGCGGGCGAGCAGCGCGTAGGTGGTGATCACCAGATCCGCCTCGGCCACCGCCGCGTCGAATTCCGGACCGGTTCGCCGCCCGACGCCGTGGTGGACGAGAACTCGCAGGTCGGGCGCGAACCGCTGCGCCTCGCGGTGCCAGTTGCCGACCACCGACATCGGGCAGACCAGCAGCGTAGGCCCGGGGGGTGCCGTCGCGTCCGCGCCGATTCGCGGGAAGGTCTGCGCGACTTCACGTTCGTGCAGGAGCAGGGCGAGCACCTGGATGGTCTTGCCGAGTCCCATATCGTCGGCGAGGATCGCGCCGCATCCCATGCGGCTCATGGTGGCCAGCCAGGTCACCCCGCGACGTTGGTAGGGCCGCAACTGCGCTTTCAGCCCGACCGGTGGTTCCACGGGTTCGACCTCGCGTTGCCCGTCGAACAGTTCGGCCGCCCAACCGGTCGCGGTGACCTCGGTGATCGGCACCTTGTCGACACGCCCGCTCCCGAGTTCGCCGAGCATATCGGCCAGGGTGATCGGCGCGGGGTCGGTGTGGGCTGCGACGTAGCGCGCCGCGGCGGCGAGCACCTTGTGATCGGCCTGCACCCATTCGCCGCGCAACTGCACCAGATCGGATTTGCCGCTGACCAGCCGGGCCATCTCGGCCGCGGTGAGCACGGTATCGCCGAGCGCCAATTCCCAACGGTAGGAGACCAGACCGCGCATGCCGACCGTGCTCTCGGCGGCGGGAACGGCGCTGTCCACCCGCAATCGCAACGAGGGCGCGGTGATATTCCAGGCCCGCGGCAGCAACAGGGCGACCCCCGCCTCCCGCAGCGCGTGCGCGCCGTGTTCGACCAGATCGGCGACGACCGGTGTCGGCAGCAGCAGATCCATACTCTGCGGATCGCCGGGCAGATCACGCAGACGCGGATAGGCGCGCTGCGCCTCCCCCAACTTCTCGATCGTGGTCCGCACCAGGCTCGGATCACCGTGCAGCGGAATCGGGGCCGGGGCCTCGCCCGCCAGCCGCAGACAGACTTCCAGCCGCCACAGCGCGACCGATTCGTCGTCGGTGCCGAACATGCCGTCGGGCTCGAGCAGGCGCAACACCAGTTCCGGCTGGTCGACGGTGAGACTGGCCCGCCACCGTTGCAGCGTCTCGGCCACCTGGTGACTGCCGCCTTCCAACGGCACGTCCCCCACCAGCGCGGCCGGTAACGGATGCGAGGCGGACTGCCCTTCGAGCAGTTCCCGCGCGATCGGATCGGTGAGTTCGCCGACCAGATCCTCCAGCACCGCGGCGGGCCTGCCCGCCACCTGGAGCGCGGCGGGCATGGCGACCGCCGCTTCCGCGAGCCAGGCGCGTTGGCGTTCGCCCCCCACCAACCGCCAGCGCACCCACCACTGACCGTCGTCGCGGCGCAATTCCGGCACGACGCGCCCGGCGCGCACCCACCGTTCTATGCCGTGCGCGAGGTGGGCCAGATATCGCAGATCACCGGAGACGACCTCGGCGGGCAGGCGCTGCCGCAGCGCGGTGGCCGCCGCAGCGGGCGCCATCGCGTGCACCCGCACGTGGTCGATCTCCGCGCGGTCGGTCCCCTCCGCACGCATGACGTCGGCACGATGGCGGAACTTCGACGAACGCAGCGTCGCGCCGAGCGGCTCGGGAAGTGTGCCGGGAACCTCGTCGTCGTCGGTCCACAACAGCAGCCCCGACCCCGGCGACCACAGACCGTGCAGCATCCGCCCATCCAAGCAGGTGCCTCCGACAGCGGTCGCGCCGAATTCCGCGATCGCACTGTCCTGGATTTCCGCACCCGAGCGGATAAACTGGTATATCCGCAGGTCATCGCATCTGAATCGTTATCCGAATGGTTATCGCGGCGCTGTCGCCATGGCATCGCGGCGAATCACCGCCGGGTGGCCGACCCGCCCGGGCGTCCAAGGAAAGCGCAGGGCAGCAGCATGACGATTCTGCTCCAGGTACTCGAGCAGAGCTTCACGCCGACCACACCGTGGGAACGGCGCAAATTCACCTTCGTCAACGCCGACAAGATCGTCGACATGCGACTGGACGGTCAATCCGGGGTCTGGCTGGATCTCTCACGTCAGGGCGAATCACAGCGGCTGGCCAGGACGGTCGACCCGGCCGACGCGGTGACCTTCCTCCTCACGACCTTCGCCAAGATCGCGGAATGCGAGGAGCGCGGCGGCTCGTGGTTGATCGGTCACGACGGCGCGCACACCGAATCGATCGCGGCCACCCGATTCCCGCCGCGCCCGAACATGGTCGCCGAGGACGAACTGCTCGCACGGGCCTGGCTCTGAACCACACGCACTGACCTCCGGCGGCGCCGGATCGTGTCGGTGCCGCCGGGTACAAGTGGCGGGTGCGCGCCGATACTCGAGAATTCTCCCCGGGTGGATCACCCTGGTGGATGCCGCTCGTCCTGGCGGGCGCCCTCGCACTCGCGGGATGCGCGCTCGACGTCGGCACCGCGCCCGCGCCGGGCAGTCCGACCGGGGTCCAGCTGGACGATCTGTTGTCGCGAGTACGCGTCGTCGCCGCCCGCCCGCATCCCGGCGGTTACGAACGGGACTGCTCGGACGGCCGGGCCTGCGTATTCGGACCGGCGTGGACCGACGATCACGACGGACCGGCGGGTCACGACGGCTGCGACACCCGCAACAATGTGCTGGCGGCCCAGCTCACGGCGGTCGCCTTCCGGGCGGGCACCCGCGACTGCGTCGTGGTGTCGGGAAACCTCGACGACCCCTACACCGGACAGCGCGTCGGCTTCAGCAAGTCCGAGGCCCGCGCGGTGCAGATCGACCACGTCTACCCGCTGGCCGCGGCCTGGGACATGGGCGCCGCACGCTGGCGGCCCGAGCGACGGGTGCTCTTCGCCAACGACGTCGAGAACAATCTGCTCGCCACCGACGGGGAAACCAATCAGGCCAAAGGTGACAGCACCCCGGCCGAATGGTTACCGCCCGCCGCGGCCAACCACTGCTTCTACGCGGCGAAATACCTCACGGTCGCGGTGTACTACGACCTTCCCGTGACGGTCGCCGACGAAATGGCACTACGTGAGGTCGCGCGAGGGTGTCCGTGAACCGGATGCCGGATGCCGGTGCGGGCCTACGGCCTCGGCACCGGTTTCTCGACTCGACCCGACGACAAGAGTCCCGAGGGCCGACCACCCGCGCGGGGCCTCACCACCGCAATGCGACCCCCGGCGTCAGACTCCCGTGGCGACCGGGCGCTTCGGATCGTTGGACCACTGCGACCACGAGCCCGGGTACAGCGCCGCTTCCACACCGACCACGGCGAGTGCGGCGACCTGGTGGGCGGCGGTGACGCCGGAACCGCAGTAGACCGCGATCGGGCCCGGCCCCAATCCGGCGAAACGTTCGCGCAGGTCCTCGGCGGCACGGAAACGTCCGTCGGCGTCGAGATTCTCGGCCGTCGGCGCGCTCACCGCGCCGGGGATGTGCCCGGCCTTGGGGTCGATCGGTTCGATCTCGCCCCGATACCGTTCGGAGGCTCGCGCGTCGAGCAGCACGCCCTGCCAGCGGGCGACCGCGTCGGCGTCGACCACCGGCAACCGGCCGGACGCCAGGCTGACGTCGCCCGGTTCGGGATCGGCTTCGGGCCCGGTCGCGAGGACTCCGCCCGACGCCGTCCAGGCGGGCAGCCCGCCGTCGAGAATTCGGACGTCCTCGATCCCCGCCCAGCGCAACAGCCACCAGGCGCGGGCCGCGGCCATGCCGCCGGTCGCGTCGTAGACGACCACCGATTCGCCCACCCGCAGCCCCCAGCTGCGCGCACATCGCTGCAACTGCGCGACATCGGGTAGCGGATGCCTGCCGCTCGCCGGTGTGGGCAGCGCGGCCAGCTCGGTCTCCAGGTCGACGAAGACCGCACCGGGAATGTGGCCGTCCAGATAGTGCTGGGGACCGTCCGGGTCGCCGAGCGCCCATCGAATATCGAGCAGCCGAATATTGCCGCCCGCCAACGCTTCTCCGAGTTCCGTTGCCGAAATCAGTACCGCGCTCACGCCATGACTCCTCATCCAGATTCGCATCTCGCGCACCGACGCCCTCACCCTACGCACGACCCGCGCGCATATCGCTTCACCCCGCAGGATGAAGGAGAGCAGTTCGCGACGCTACCCCCGTATCGCCATGGTCACATCTCGCGGGAACAATTCAGGCCAGTTTCCGCCGACTGGCAGGTGACACGCCGTGCGACCGGCGGAAAGATCCGTGCAATGTCGAAGATTCCAGCGGCGCGGGACGAGCCGGGCACCGACGCGGCGGAATCATCGGGGGGCGAATCGGTGGCTGTGCCCGAATCCGCCCGGCCGGGACCGCTGTCGGGCGATGTCGCCGAAACCGGATCCGACGCGGTGACCACGGCCGTCAGTGCACCGACGCCCGATGTGGTGACCGAGCCTGGCATCGAGGTCATCGCGGATCCCGCGCCCGTCGCCGACTCCGGTATCGCGCAGCCGATCGGCGCGGGCGTGGTGACAGCGCTTGTCGGGTTCACCAGTTCGTTCGCGGTGGTGCTGAGCGGGTTGAGCGCGGTGGGCGCGACGCACGCGCAGGCCGCGTCGGGACTACTCGCGCTGTGTGTCACCCAGGCCGTCGGGATGATCCTGCTCAGCAGTCGGTACCGGATGCCGATCACCCTGGCGTGGTCGACGCCGGGAGCCGCGCTGCTGGCGAGTACCGGTGTGGTGTCGGGCGGCTGGGCCGCCGCGGTGGGGGCGTTCACGCTGACCGGCGTCCTGGTGGTGATCACCGGATTGTGGCAGCGGCTGGGCAATCTGGTCGCGGCCATCCCGGTGGAGATCGCCCAGGCGATGTTGGCCGGGGTGCTCGTTCCGCTGTGTCTGGCTCCGGTCGAGGCGGTGCACACCAGTCCGGGCGTGGTGGTGCCGGTGATCGTGGTCTGGTTGGTGTTGCAGCGCTTCGCGAAACGCTGGGCGGTGATCGCCGCGTTCGTGACCGCCGTGATCGGGGCCGGTATCAGCATCGTCGCCGGACATCGGAGCCTGGACCTGTCCGCGATGGCCCCCTCGGTGGAACTGACGCTGCCGCACTGGAATTGGCAGGCGATGCTGGGGGTGGCGATACCGCTCTACATCGTCACGATGGCGTCGCAGAATATTCCGGGCACCGCCGTGATGCGCTCGTTCGACTACCGGGTGCCGTGGCGGGCGGCGATGACCGTCACCGGGATCGGCACCGTGCTCGGCGCGCCCGCGGGCGGGCACGCCATCAATCTGGCGGCGATCAGCGCGGCACTGTCCGCGGCGCCCGCCGCCCACCCCGACCCGAAACGCCGCTGGATCGCCGCCGTCACCGCGGGCTGCGCCTACCTGCTGCTCGCCCTCGGCTCCGCAGCCCTGGTGACGTTCATCGCGGCCGCGCCGGAGGGCACCCTCGAAACCGTCGCGGGTCTGGCCCTGCTCGCCACGCTCGCGGCGGCGCTGGCGGGCGCGCTGAGGTCGGAACGCCACCGGGAAGCGGGCGTCGTCACCTTCCTGATCGCCGCGTCCGGCGTCGGCTTCCTCGGAGTCGGCGCGGCGTTCTGGGCACTGATCGCGGGCCTGGTGATGCGCCGCGTCCTCGATCATCGGGACTGAGCCGCCGCGCGGAAGCCTGCGACCCGCGCTCGTCTCAGGCGCGGCTGAGCAACGTCAACGGGTCCTCGAGCAGCCCGCCCACCGTCGCGAGGAAGCGCGCGGCCAGTTCACCGTCGATCATGCGGTGATCGAAGCTGACGCCGAGTGTGGTGACCCAGCGGACCGCGAGTTCGTCACGGACCACCCACGGGCGCTTCCTGATCGAGCCGACGCACAGGATCGCGCCCTCGCCGGGATTGACGAGCGGCACACCGGTGTCCACGCCGAAAACCCCGATATTGGTGAGGGTGAAGGTGCCGCCGCGCAGGTCGACCGGTGTCGCGTTACCGGCGCGCGCGGTCTCGGCCAGCCAGCCGATCTCCCGGCACAGGTCACGCAGGCTCAGACTCTGCGCCTCCTTGAGATTGGGGACGAGCAGCCCGCGTTCGGTCGCGACCGCGATGCCGAGGTTGACGTAGTGCTTGGTGACGATCTGCTGGTTGGCGTCGTCCCAGGTCGCGTTGACACCGGGGAATTCGGTGATCCCGGCGATCACGGCCTTGGCGATCAGCGCGAGCGCCGTCGGGGCGAGTTCGGAGAACGCCTTGGTGCTGCGCAGATGGTCGAGCAGTTCCATCGATGCGGTGAAATCCACGGTGAGGAAGGTGCTGGCCTGCGGGATCGTGCGGGCGCTCACGGTCATCGATCCGGCGATGCGTTTGCGGATGCCCGCGATCGGGGTGCGGCTCTCCCTGGCCGCGGGTCTGATGAGACCTTCCCCGCTGCTTCCGGCGGGCGCGGCGGCGGTGCTCGTCGTCGCCGGACGCGCGAGTGCGCGGGGCTGGGAGACCGGAACCGCGCTACGCACGTCCTCGACGGTCACCGCGCCCCGGGGACCCGAACCCGCGATGTACCACAGGTCGATCCCGAGTTCCTTGGCGAGTTTGCGCGCACCGGGTGTCGCGGCGGCGCGCCCCGCATTCGACGGCTCCCGATCCTGCTGCGGCGCCGACGGTTCCGCCTGCCGCGCGGGGCGGGGTCGGCGGGATTCGGGTTCGCCTTCCGGACCGTAACCCACCAGCACCGAGGTGCGGCGGTCACCGTTGACCTCGGGCGCCGCGGCGACGGCGAGATCGTTGCGCACCCGGATCAGCGGCGCTCCCACCGGAACGGTGTCACCGGGTTTCGCGAGCAGTTCGACGACCGTTCCGGAGAACGGCGACGGCAGGGCCACCACGGCTTTGGCCGTCTCCACCTCCGCGATCGTCTGGTTCAGCTCGACGGTGTCCCCGACGCCGACCGACCACGACAGCAGTTCGGCGTCCGCCAGACCCTCCCCGAGATCCGGGAGCCGGAATTCCAGGACGTGGCCGTCATCTTGCACAGGGGCACCTCTCACTGGGCGGTCGGACGTCAGGCGGCGGACAGCGAACGGTCGACCGCGGCCAGGACGCGGTCGGGGTCCGGCAGGTGATATTTCTCGAGTTTCGCCGGGGGGTAGGGAATGTCGTGGCCGCCGACGCGAAGTACCGGCGCCTCCAGATGATAGAAGCAGCGTTCGGTGATCTCGGCCGCGATCTCACCGCCCAGCCCGCCGGTGACCGGAGCTTCGTGCACGACGACGAGCCTTCCGGTCTTGGTGACCGATTCCTCGACGGTGTCGAAATCGATCGGCGCGAGACTGCGCAGATCGATCACCTCCAGTGAATGCCCCTCCTCGGCCGCGATTCTCGCGGCGGTGAGGGCGGTGGCGACGGTGCCGCCGTATGCCGCGATCGTCACGTCGGTGCCGCTGACGCAGATCCGCGCACGATCCAACGGCAGTTCGGGCTCGGCGTCGAAATCGACCTCGGCGCGATCCCAGTAGCGTCGTTTCGGTTCGAAGAAGATCACCGGATCGTCGAGCGCGATCGCTTGGCGCGCCATGTGATAGGCGTCTTCGGGAGTACTGGGTATCACCACGCGCAAACCGGCGGTATGGGCGAAATACGCTTCCGGCGACTCGGAATGATGTTCGACGGAGCCGATCCCGCCGCCGCAGGGTATGCGAATCGTGATGGGAGCGGTCACCTTTCCCCCGGTGCGGTAATGAATTTTGGCCACCTGCGAAACGATCTGGTCGAAGGCCGGATAGACGAACCCGTCGAACTGTATCTCACACACCGGCCGGTACCCGCGCAGCGCCATCCCGAAAGCCGTTCCCACGATGCCGGATTCGGCGAGCGGCGTATCGATGACCCGGTTGTCGCCGAAATCCTTCTGCAAGGTGTCGGTGACCCGGAAGACACCGCCCAGCCTGCCGATATCCTCCCCCATCAGCACGACCTTCGGATCGTCCTCCAATGCCCGGCGCAGACCGGTATTGAGCGCGGCGGCGAAGGTGGTGATCATGGGCGGACTCCTTCCGGTACCGCGGAGCCCGCGCCGGGATCGCCGGCGAGGTACTCCGCGTGGGCCCGCCGCCGCTCGGTGAGCAGCCGGTGCGGGGTGGCGTAGACGTGGTCGAACAGCCCGGCGGGGTCGGGGTCGGGCATATCGATGGTCGCGGTGCGCAGCCGGTGAGCCACCTCGTCGGCCCGCGCGGTGACCCGCTCCTCGAATTCCCCGTCCCAGCCCTTCTCCCGTTCGAGGAGTCTGCGGAGCCGATCGATCGGGTCGCGGCGCTTCCACTGCTCGGTTTCCGCGTCGAAGCGGTAGCGGGTGGGATCGTCGGCGGTGGTGTGCGGCCCCATCCGATAGGTCAGTGCCTCGATGAAGGACGGCCCGCCGCCACCTCGGGCACGCGCGATCGCCCTCCTGGTCACCGCGAGCACGGCGAGTACGTCGTTCCCGTCGACCTGAACGCCGGGGATGCCGTAGCCGAAAGCCCTTTGCACGATCGGCGTGGCACTCTGCACCCGGACCGGAGCGCTGATCGCCCAGTGGTTGTTCTGGCAGAAGAACACCACCGGCGCGCCCCAGCTCGCGGCGAACCCCATGGCCTCGGCGATATCGCCCTGACTGCTCGCGCCGTCACCGAAATACGCGATGGCGGCGATCTCCGCGCCGTCCAGGTGGGCGGCGTAGGCGTAACCGGTCGCGTGCAGGCCCTGCGAGCCGACGACGATATTCGGATTCGTCATATTGATCTCGGCGGGATCCCAGCAGTGGTGGGCCGCGCCGCGCCACAGCCGCGTCAGATCGCCGGGATCGACACCGCGACAGTAGGCGACGGCCGCTTCCCGGTAACTACAGAACACGTAGTCGTCGGGGTGCAACGCGCGGGCCGACCCCACCTGGGCGGCTTCCTGTCCGAGCAACGGCGGCCACAGGCCGAGTTGTCCCTGCCGTTGCAGTGCCGTCGCCTCGGTATCGATACGCCGGGAGACGACGAGGTCCTCGTACAGGGCGCGCAATCGCGCCGGGCCGATATCGGCGACGAGCGCGGCGTGCTCACGATCGAACACCCTGCGTCCATCGGGCTGGACCAATTGGACCGGATACGCGGGTTTGTCCGTCATCACCGATCGCCTCCTGACCGTCCGTCTGTGGCACGCCCCCGCTCTCGTACAGTGCTCTACTTCACACCTTTCACTACATAGCTTAACGCGCAATCAGGCAGGTACTCGATGAGCACAATGCACAATTCGGCCACCATTTCGAGTGGCATACTGCATTCCATGACCGGCAAGGAACCCGCCGAGGTGACCCTGGACGCCACCGACGCGCGCCTACTGCTCGAACTCGTCGCCAATCCGCGCGCGACCGGCGTCGAACTCGCGTCCCGCCTCGGCCTGTCCCGCAATACCGTGCAGGCCAGGATGTCGCGATGGGAGGCGGCCGGGGTGCTCGGCAGTTTCGAATTACGGGTGGAACCGCGGGCACTGGGCTATCCGCTCTCGGCGTTCGTCGCGGTGGTGCTCGATCAGCATCGGCTCGATTCGGTGGTCGCCGAACTCGGCGAGGTCCCCGAGGTCACCGAGGTCTGCGGCCTCACCGGTCAGACCGATCTCACGGTTCGGGTGGTCGCGCGCGACGCCGACGATCTGTATCGGATCACCGGGCGGATCCTCAAGATTCCCGGCGTCGAACGGACGAATATGGCCCTGGTGATGCGCTCGCTGGTCGGTCCGCGCACCGCGCCGCTACTCGAACGACTGGCCGGTCGCGACCAGTCCGGAAAAAGCGACGCATAGTTCGGTGTGTCTCTTTCCGGCGTTGCCCGCTATGGTCCGAACATGGAGATTACGGACAAGGTTGCGATCGTCACGGGGGCCGGGGCTGGCATCGGAGCGGCGGTGGCGCGGCGACTGGCGGCGGGCGGCGCGAAGGTGGTCCTCGCCGATCTGAACGCGGATTCGGCGGCGGCGGTCGCCGAATCGATCGGTTCCGCCGCGGTCGCGGTCGGCGGTGATGTCGCCGACGAGAAGGTGATCCAGCAGGTGATCGACCGCGCCGAGGAAGCGTTCGGACCGGTCGACCTGTTCGTCGCCAACGCGGGTATCGGCGGCGGGCCGGGGCTGGACAGCACCGACGCGCAGTGGTCGGCGTCGATCGAGATCAATGTGCTGTCGCACGTGCGGGCAGCCCGACTGCTCGTGCCGGGCTGGGTCGAACGCGGCGAGGGCTATTTCCTGTCGACCGCCTCGGCCGCGGGCCTGCTCACCCAGATCGGCTCCGCCCCCTACTCGGTGACCAAACACGCCGCCGTCGGATTCGCCGAATGGCTCTCGATCACCTACGGCGACAAAGGTGTTCGCGTCAGCTGCCTCTGCCCCATGGGCGTCGACACCCGGTTGCTCCAGAAGGATCTGATCCCCGACAACCCCGAGGCGGCCGAACTCGCCGTCAAGGCGGTCACCACGGCGGGCCCGGTGCTCAGCACCGAAGAGGTCGCCGAATCGGTGGTCGCCGGTATCGACAGCGAGCGCTTCCTGATCCTGCCGCACCCCGAGGTACTGAAGATGTACCGCCACAAGGGTTCGGACTACGACCGCTGGATCGACGGCATGCGCCGCTTCCAGGCCGCCCTTCAGGCCTGAGTCAGTCGGTGACCAGCGTCGCCGCGGCCGTGCGGATGACCTCGGGGATCTCGACCGGTTTGCGCGTCTCCGAATCGACGTAGACGTGCACGAAGACGCCGGTGGCCGCCAGTTCCAGCGCACCGTCGGCCTCGCGGAAGATCGCGAGGTCGTAGGTGATGCTGGACCGGCCCAGGCGTGAGACGCGCAGGCCGACGCGCAGCTGATCGGGGAAACTGAGCGACCCGTGGTACTGGCACGAGGTCTGCGCGACCACCCCGAGCGCGGGCAGATTCCTGATGTCGGTGCCGGTGGCGTCGATGAGCCAGGCATTGACCGCGGTGTCGAAATACGAGTAGTACGTCACGTTGTTCACGTGGCCGTAGTGGTCGTTGTCCGCCCACCTGGTCGGCACCGGCCAGAGCACTGGATACTGCTGCGTCACCCCGCCGACGATAGCTCAGCGGGTGTCGCGCCGTGCCGGTGGTCACGCGGGCTGACGCCGAAATGGCGTTTGAACGCGGCGCTGAGCGCGAAGGCGCTGCCGTACCCGACCTGCCTGGCGATGGCCTCGATGGTCGCCTCGGAACCTTGCAGCAGATCGGCGGCGAGTTCGAGCCGCCACTCGGTGAGGAACGCCATCGGCGGTTCGCCGACCAGGTCGGTGAACCGGCGGGCCAGCGCGGCCCGCGACACCCCGACCGCCTCGGCCAGACCCGCGACCGTCCAGCCGTGCGCCGGATTGTGCTGCAACAGCCGTAATGCCTTGCCGACCAGCGGATCGCTGTAGGCGTGATACCAGGCGGGCGCCTCGTTACCCGCGAACCAGGCGCGCAGCGCGGTGATGAGCACCAGGTCGAGCAGTCGGTCCAGGACCGCGCCCTGGGCCGGTTCGTCCCTGGTCGCCTCGTCCGCCAGCAAGTCGAGGACGCGGCCGTCGAATTCACCGCGGCGCAGGACGACGAACGGCGGGAGCGCGCGCAGCAGCCGTTGACTCACGGCACCCGCGGATTCGTAGGTGCCGGTCACCATCACGGTGGCGCCGTCCGGATCGGTCCCCCACTGCCGCACGCCCAGTGTCAATGCCTCGCAGAGCAGTTCGCCGTCGAGGGTAGTCGTGACCTGGCCCGGGTGGATCAGGATCTGCGGGGTCGTTTCCGGCGAATCGGCCACCGTGTACGGCCGGGGCCCGCGCGAGATCGCGATATCACCCGCCTCCAGCCTGCGCGGCGCGGCGGATTCGGGCCGTTTCGGATCGGCGTCGGGCACGATCCAGGCCGTCCCGCGGACGATGGACAGCACGGTCAACGGCGACTCGTCCTGTATCCGCAGCGACCAGGGCGGGTCGAGCAGCGAGCAGACCACGAACGCACCCCTGGCGCGTGGACCTTCGAGCAGGCTGGCGAGGACATCCACCTCACCAGGGTAGACGCGGGTGCCGCCGGTACCCGGACGAATGTCGTCCCGCGCGGTACCGATCGTCGGTACCGTTGAACGGGTGCCTGTTCCGACGGTCGACCGCAGGCTGCGCCTGGCGCGCGCGGCGGTGTTCGCGGTGTTCGCGCTGAACGGCTGTCTGCTCGCGCTGTGGGTGGTGCACATCCCCGCGGTCTGCGATCGGACCGGAATCGCGAAATCCACACTGGGCAGCTTCATCCTGATACTCGCCGGGGCGGCGCTGATCGGCATGCGGATCAGCGGCCCGCTGGCCGATCGCTTCGGCAGCCGCGCCATGGTGGCGGTGGCGGCGTGCCTGATCTCGGTCACGGTGATCGGCCCCGGCCTGGCCACCGGGCCCGTCGGTTTGGCGATCGCGTTGGCCTGCTTCGGATTCGGCAACGGCGCGCTCGACGTGTCGATGAACACCCAGGCGGTACATGTCGAACGCGCCTACGGCAGACCCGTGATGTCGGCCTTCCACGCCCTGTTCTCCGGCGGCGGACTCCTCGGTTCCCTCGTCGGCGCGGCGGCGCTGCGAGCCGGGATGGATATCCGGCTCACCCTGACGATCGCCGCGGTGGCCGGACTCGGGCTCGTCGCGGCCGCGCTGCCGTTGCTCCTGCGTGACACCGGCACCGAATTCGTCGCCGACGCCGTCGAGATCGTGTCGGTTCCCGCCTCGGGGGCGGCGGTTTCCGAGCCGGGTGACGCCCCACCAGCCCTTCGGGCCCCCCACCGCACGAAGGTGCTCGGACTCGCCGTCGTCGCCTTCATCTGCCTGCTGACCGAGGGCGCGGCCGCGGACTGGAGCGCGCTACAGGTGCGCGACCATCTCGGCACCGACGAGGCCACCGCCGCACTGGCTTTCGCCGGCTTCTCCTTCACCATGACCACGGGACGGTTCGCCACCGATCGCCTCGCGGGCGCCTTCGGCCCGGTCGCGGTGGTGCGCTACGGGACGCTGATCTGCGCGGGCGGACTCGCGGTGATCCTGGCGTCGGTGTGGACGCCACTGACCCTGCTCGGCTGGGCCTGCGTGGGACTCGGCCTGTCGGGGGTGATCCCGCAGATCTTCACCGCCGCGGGCAATCTCGGCTCGGTGACCGTCGCCACCGACATGTCGCGCGTCTTCAGCATCGGCTATCTCGGCCTGCTCGCCGGACCGGCGCTCATCGGCTGGCTGACCGCCGTCGTCCCGCTGACCGCCGCGTTGGCCGTGCCACTGGTGGCGATCCTGGTCTGCGAACGGTTCGCGGGCATCGTCGCCCCGGTCGGCGGCGGGCCGGGACCTGGTTGACGTCGGCCCGGGGACCACTCATACCGGCGGGGCCAGGCAGAGCGTCATCGGTTCCGGTTGCGGGTAGACGATGGTGTCCTCGTCGGTCGCGGCGCTGCCGCAGGCCGAACGGTCGGCGGTGCCGCGCACGATCCGGGCGACCTTGAAATCGGCCGCGGCCGTGCAGGCCACCCGCGTGCTCGCACCCGTCAGCGCGCTGTCGACGCAGTCGCCTTCCCCGACATTGAGGCGAAGGCACAGCGTGTACTCGGCGCCGGAGGTCTGGTAGTAACTCGCGTAGTCGACGCTCGCGCATTCCGCGTCGACACCGTCGAGTCGCTGGGCCACCACGTAGTTGGCGTCGGCGTCAGCACATTCGGCGACCGCGAATTCGGCTTCGACCGTGCTGCCGGAGAGTTTCCCGCAGCTGCCGACCCGGACCGTCTCGTCGCCGGTCGCGAAATACGTGCGCGCCGCGAATATCGCCAGTCCGAGCACCACGAAAACACCGAGGAGTTTGAGTACCGCCACCAGAGTGCTCTCGCCGTGTTCGTCGTCGGGCGAATAGTCGTCGGACTCCGATAGGTGGTCCACATCACCCGGGGCGGGGTCGGCGGGTATCTGCCGCGGGTATTGCGGCGGCGTGCTCATACGTACTCTCCCTGGGTCGAACTCACCGCCGTCCGGCGGGCAACTCTGGCGGCAAATGTATCGGATTCCGGCCGACGACCGGCGACCGCCTCCGCCCCCGCGACATCGCCCGGAATGCGCAGGTACGTTGTATTTAGCCTGGGAAATGTTTCAGAGAATGAGGAAAGTCAGATGAGGAGCTCGACAAGAGCGCTGCTCTGTATGTGCGCGGCGGCGACGTCGGTTCTCGGCGGTGCGGGTGCGCTGGGTTTCCACGGCGCGGTGGCCGCCGCGGAACAGACAGCGGATAAATCGCGTGCCGTCACCACCGAGGACGGGTGGGAACTGCGGATCACCAAATCCGCGGAGAATGTGGACCGCGCGGCCAATCTCGCCAATACGCCACTGAGCCGGGAGGCTTTCGTCAGCCTTTCCGCCAGTGCCGATATCGGCGGCGACGGCCGGGTCGCGGTGGATTCGGGTTCCCTGCAACTCGGATATCAGGTCGGATGCCAGGTCGACGTTTCCAGTGGTGTCACCATGAGTCTCGGGGTGACCATGGGGCCGAGCGTCGGAATTTCCACCTCGGGAGTCAACGTCGGGGTGGGCGCGCAGGTCGTGCCGAGTATGTCGATGACGGCGAAACCGGGCAGCATCGTGAGCCTGCCCTTCGGGACGAAGGCGTTGGCGGGGCCGCGCGGTTCGATCACCACCGAACAGGTACAGATCAAGGTCGACGGCTGCCTCGGCGCGGTCAGCCTGCGCTCTTTCGCGATCGTGTCCATGTCCACCGCGACGGCCGACAATTCGATTTCGGTCTACGGCGATCCGGTGTGGCTGTGAGCCGGGCCGCGCGAACAGCGGCGGGCGTCCTGCTCGCGGCCGTGGCCTTCGCCCCGGTCGCCCAGGCCGCGCCCATCGTCCCCGTGACGCCCGAATCGGAATGCGTCGCCACCGAGACCTCCTGCGAGCAGCCCGCGACGAACACACCCGCCCCGCGTCCGCCTTCGCTGCCCCAACCCGGGGCGACGAATCTGATCCCGCAGCCCAAACCGGCCGCCCCCAACGCCAATCCGCCTGCGGGAGCGTTGGTTCCGCCGACACCGGGTGCCGGTCGCGGCGTTCCGATCGTCCCGGTCGGCTGATCCGGCCGGGTTCGCCCCGCGACCGAGCCCGACACACACGGCAGCCCCCGTTCGATGAACGGGGGCTGCCGCGCCCTGCGTGTCTACGACGCTGTAGACCAACAGCGGATCTACAGCGCCTTGAGCTCCTCGGTGACCGCACCGACGGATTTCTTGGCGTCGCCGAACAGCATGGAGGTGTGGTCGGCGTAGAACAGCGGGTTGTCGATACCGGCGAACCCGGAGTTCATCGAACGCTTGAGCACGATCACGCTGCGCGCCTGGTCGACGTTGAGGACCGGCATCCCGTAGATCGGGCTGGAGGCGTCCTCGCGGGCGGACGGGTTGGTGACGTCGTTCGCGCCGATGATCAGGGCGACATCGGTGCGCGAGAACTCGCCGTTGATATCGTCCATTTCCTTGAGCGCGTCGTAGGACACCTCGGCCTCGGCCAGCAGCACGTTCATGTGGCCGGGCATGCGACCCGCGACCGGGTGGATGGCGTACTTGACTTCCACACCCTTGGCTTCGAGCAGCGCCGCCATCTCCTTGACCGCGTGCTGGGCCTGGGCGACGGCCATGCCGTAACCGGGCACGACGATGACCTGATTGGCGTAGGCCATCTGGATCGCGGCGTCGGCGGCCGAGGTCGCCTTGGCCTGCTTGGCCTCACCGTCACCCGCGCCGGGTGCGGTGCCGCCGCCACCGAAGCCGCCCGCCACGATGGCCGGGATCGACCGGTTCATGGCCTTGGCCATGAGGTTGGTGAGGATGGTGCCGGACGCGCCGACGATCATGCCCGCCACGATCATGGCGGTGTTGTTCAGCGCCAGGCCCGCCGCCGCGGCCGAAAGACCGGTGAGCGCGTTGAGCAGGGAGATGACCACGGGCATATCCGCACCGCCGATGGGCAGCACGACCATCAGGCCGAGTACGCCCGCGGCGAGCAGCAACAGCACCATCCACCACCACGGCGCGCCGCCGTCGGAGGCTCCGAGACCGATGACGACCGCGGCGGCCACCGAGACGATGAGCAGCACCAGGTTCAGCGGCTGCTGGAGTTTTCCGACGCCGATCGGCTTGCCGGGCAGGATCTCCTGGAGCTTGCCGAAGGCGATCAGCGAACCCCAGAACGAGATCGAGCCGATGATCGCGGCGAACAGCGAACCGACGATGATGTGCACGGTCGGGGACTCGCCGTGCTTGAACGCCGAGAAACCGCTGGTGTCCAGGAATTCGGCCCATGCGATGAGTGCGACGGTGCCACCGCCGACGCCGTTGAACGCGGCGACCAACTGCGGCATCGCGGTCATCTTGGTGTACTTCGCGGGCGGCACACCGAGCGCGACACCCACGACGAGTCCGGCGACGATCAGAATCCAGTTGCCGGTGTCGCGCACCGCGATCAGGGTCGCCACCACGGCGATACCCATGCCGACCGCCGCGATCCAGTTGCCCCGCACCGCGGTCTTGGGGCCGGTCAGACCCATCAGACCGTAGATGAACATCGCGAACGCGACGATATAGAGAATATTGACGAGGTAGTCCATGACGTTTACTTCCCCGCCTTCTCGGCGCCGTCGGCCGGGACGGCCTTCTTACCCTTGAACATGCCGAGCATGCGGTCGGTGACGACGAATCCGCCGATGACGTTCAGCGTTCCGAACACCACGGCCACGAACAGGATGATCTGGATGCCGATGGACGGATCCTCCATCTTGCCCAGGGTGACCAGCGCACCGAGCACGACGATGCCGTGAATGGCGTTGGTACCCGACATCAGCGGCGTGTGCAGGGTGTTGGGCACCTTGGAGATGACGGCGAATCCGACGAATCCGGACAACACCAGGATCGCGATATTCGCGAGCAGTTCGGTATACATCAGGCCTGCACCTCCCGGGTCACACAGGAATCGGCGAGCACCTGATCATCGAAGTCGGGGACGACCTTGCCGTCCACCAGCATCAGTTCCAGCAGTGCCGCGATATTCTTCGAGTACAGCTCCGAGGCGTGCTCGGGCATGGTGGCGGGCAGGTTCAGCGGCGAGGCGATGGTGACCTCGTGCTTGACCACGGTCTCACCGGGTTCGGTGAGTTCGCAGTTACCGCCGGTCTCCCCCGCCAGGTCGACGATGACACTGCCGGGCTTCATACCCTCCACGGCGGCGGCGGTGACCAGGCGCGGCGCGGGACGTCCCGGCACCAGCGCGGTCGTGATCACCACGTCGAAACCCTTGATCGCGTTCTCGAGCGCCTGCTGCTGCTGAGCCTTCTCGTCGTCGGTGAGTTCGCGGGCGTAGCCGCCCTCGCCCGCCGCGTCGATTCCCAGGTCCAGCCACTGCGCACCGACCGAACGCACCTGATCGGCGACTTCGGGTCGCACGTCGTAGCCGGTGGTCCGGCCTCCTAGTCGTTTGGCCGTGGCCAACGCCTGAAGGCCCGCGACACCGACGCCGAGCACGAGCACGGTCGCCGGTTTCACGGTGCCCGCCGCGGTGGTGAGCATCGGGAAGAAGCGCGTCGACTCGGACGCGGCCAGCAGAACCGCCTTGTATCCGGCCACGTTCGCCTGCGAGGACAGCGCGTCCATCACCTGCGCGCGCGAGATACGCGGGATCGCCTCGACGGCGAACGCCTGCACCCCGGCATCGGTGAGGGCCTCGATCTGATTGTCACTGTTGCGCGGCGCGAGGAAGCCGATGAGCGTCTGTCCCTTGGACAGTTTCGCCACCTCGGCGTCGCTGGGTGGGGCCACCTTCACGACCACCTCGGCCGACCACGGATCACCGATGGTCGCTCCGGCCTCTATATACGCCTCGTCGGGGATGAGCGCACCCAGTCCGGCGCCGGATTCCACGACTACCTCGACACCCTGTTTCAACAAGGCCGGGATAATCTTGGGCACCAATGCGACACGCCGTTCGCCCGCGTTAGACTCGCGAACGACTCCGACACGCGCTCCGCGCGGCGACGAGTCGCCCGCGCTCTGCGTTGTCTCCACTTGTCAGACTTCCTTCTCGTGCTGGCCATTAGCCACCGAACGACGGATGAATGAAGTTACTCGTGAGTAAGTTCATCCGAATCCTCGCAACTGTATCCGGCTCGCGGTGAGCGTAGCTGAGATGCCCATCACACGCCCGAACCACCGTGCGCACGCCAGGACACCCGAGCCGCCGCCTCGCGGCCGCGCCGGGGTCGCCTCGATCGCCGATCGGTGTCGCGAACGCCGCGCCGTCGATACTCATCGACGCAGGTGAGCGCCACGCTTCCGGCCGCACGCGCTACACGACGAGAATCGGGAACGGACAGCATTCCGGTGGTGTGTCGCACTCGGAAACAGTGATGTGCATCATGTCGGATGCCCGATTCGGGGTGTTCGGGGTCCCGCACAGGTCGTAGGGTCGCGGTGTGAATGCTTGCGTCTTCTGCCGCATCGTGGCGGGCGAGGCTCCGTCGACCAAGGTCTACGAAGACGGCACCCTGTGCGCGTTCCTCGATATCCGGCCCATCGCCACCGGACACACGCTGATCATCCCGAAGAAGCACGCCGCCGAACTCGACGATCTGGACGCCGACCTCGGCGCGGAGATCTTCCGCGCCGGACACCGACTCGCACTGGCGATGCGGCGCGGCGCACTGGCCGCCGACGGGGCCAACCTGATACTCAACGACGGCAGGGCCGCCTTCCAGACCGTCCCGCATATCCATCTGCATGTCATCCCGCGCAGAAAAGGCGATCTCTTCGGCGTCACGAAGGGATTCCTGCTGCGCCGATCACACGATCCGGCCGGAACCGCCGCGAGTATCCGAGCCGGGCTCGCGGCACTGGACGACGACAACGCGCGCGATATCGAAGGGACACAGTCATGACCGAACCGACGCCGGACCGGATCGAGACGATCGACCTGCTCGCACAGCAGTGGCAGGCCGTCACCGCGCTGGTCGCCGACCTGGACGAAGACGGCTGGCGCACACCGACCGCTCTGCCCGGCTGGACGGCCTTCGACGTCGTCGCCCATATGATCGGCACCGAATCGTGGCTGCTCGGCGAGAAACCGCCCGCACGTGACACTGCCGAGAACGAGATCGACGTGCGTGAACTCCCGCACGTGCGCAACGAGACCGCCGTGATGAACGAGATCTGGGTCGACCGACTGCGCCCGTTGACCGGCGCGCGACTGCTCGAGATGTTCGGCAGCATCACCGACCGACGCCTCGCCATGCTCGGGAAGATGGGCGACGCCGTCTGGAAGACCCCCACACCGTCACCGGTCGGCCAGGTCACCTACGGCCGATTCATGCGGGTACGCCTGTTCGACTGCTGGATGCACGAACTCGATATCGCCGACGCGCTCGGCAGGACAGTCGACGAGGGCGGACCGCGCGGGGAGGAGGCCTTCGCCGAATTCGCGGAGTCGCTGCCCCGCGTCGTCGTGAAACGCGGGAAGGCCCCGGACGGCTCCCGGATCGCCATCGATCTGACCGGCCCGCTCGCGCGGACGCTGTCCATCGAAGTCGACGGCCGAGCCGCCTACGCCGACACCTTCGGCGAACCCACCGTGACGGTCCGCCTCGATTCGGGTCTGCTGGTCCGGCTCGGCGGCGGCCGCACCACCGCCGACGAGCATTCCGGCGACATCACCGTCACCGGCGACGAGGAAGTCGGACTGCGCCTGGTGCGCAACCTGGCCTTCACCCTCTGACCGATGCGACTTTTCCTGTCCAGCTACCGTTTCGGCGCGCACGCCGACCGACTGCGCACCCTCGTCGGCGAGCCCGGTCGTGTCGCGGTGATCCCCAACGCCTGCGATGCCTGGCCGCACTACTGGAATGCCATCGACTCCATCGATATGAACCCGCTCCGTTCGCTCGGCTACCGCCCCGAAATATTCGACCTCCGCGATTTCCTCGGCCGCCCAGCCGATGTGGAGCGGAAACTCGCCGAATTCCCCATGGTGTGGGTCCGCGGCGGCAACACCTTCGTCCTGCGCGCCCAATTCGCCCGCAGCGGAGCCGATCTCGCCCTCCCGCGCCTCCTCGCCGCCGACACACTCGTCTACGCCGGTTACAGCGCGGGCGCGTGCCTGCTCACCCCCGACCTACACGGCCTGGAAACCAGCGACGATCCGGGCGAAGTGGTCACCACCTGCGGAATCGAACCACTCTGGGACGGACTGGGATTGGTCGATCGCCCGATCGTCCCGCACCTGAATTCCCCCTTGGACCCGGAAGGTTCGGGTGACGAGCTGGCCGCGCGGCTCACCGCGGACGGCGTCCCACACTGGGGACTGACCGATGAAGGAGTGGTCGTCGTCGACGGCGATCACGTCGAAGTGCTCCGATAGCGGATGCGACCGGTCGCCTCGTTGCCGCAGAGAACTGCGTGCCGCGCGGCTCAGCGATCGGAACCCGCCGACACCGACGCGGTTTCGGAGCGGCGAGTGCGGAACACCACCCAGCGCATCGCGCTGTACATGTAGACCGCTTCGCAGCCACCCGCCAGCAACCGGGACAGGTGATATTCGAGGCCGAGGGCGGTGAGGCCGGTGCCGACGCCGAGGATGAACGCGACGTAGTTGATCGCGACCACCACGACGTAGATCGCGGCCTGGCGGCCCACCGGGGCGTGCGAATGAAAGTTGAAGGTGCGGTTCAGGAAGAAACTCAGCCCGAAAGCGCAGATGTAGCCGAGGGTGACCGAGAGCCAGATCGGCCAACCCCACCATCCGTGGAAGATCGTGAGGAGCAGCAGATCCACCGCGAAGGTGAAGCCGTTGATCAGCGCGAAGCCGAGAAAGGTCGGCGGAACGAGACTGTTCAGGCCGAACGGCAGGCGGGCGACGACCGCCTCGCACCACCGGGTGAACCGGTCGGCGAGGGTGTCGGTGGTGGCGGCCGGATCGAGCACGGCGCCAGCATGCCAGCGGTAGGTGTCCATCAGGTGAGCACTCGGCGAACCGAGTGGTGCCTCAGCCGAGGCGCGACCGCGATTCCGGCCGGTCCAGTGCCGCCCATTCCGCCAGCGTGCGTCGCGTGGTGACGGTGTCGGCCCCCGCCAGCAGGGCATCGAGCAGCACCGTCGGATCGGCCCGCCACTGCTCGGCGATCCTCGCCAGCGCGTCGGCGCCGAACAGTCCTGAGCGGTCGAGCGCGGTGAGCCATTCGCCGAATTCACCCGCGCGGATCCGGCGCAGCGCCGCGACGTCGACGCCGCCTTCGACCGCCTCGCCGTCGAAGGCCGCGCTCACCAGTTCGCGGTAGTCCGGCGTGTGGCTCGGCATCCGACCAGCCTCCCTTGTCATCGAATTCCGGACGGCGTCCGTTCCCACGCGACCCCTGCTCAGCGGATATGACCGCAGCGCACCCTGCGCATACCGTAGCGCCGGTGCGCGGCCCGTGGTAATCCCATAGTTCCCCGGCCCGCGCGGTCCTCGAGAATTTCCGGGCATACCGGGACGGGAACGTTACCGTGGACGATTGTGGACCTGCATGACCTGATCGATCTGCTTCCCGACGGCGCCGTACTCACGGATCCGGACCTGCTGGCCGGTTATCGCCACGACTGGGCCCGCGATCCCGGGGCGGGGACGCCGCTGGCGGTGGTGCGCGCGACCAGCACCGCAGACGTCGGCGCGACGCTGCGCTGGGCCGACGAGCATCGGGTGCCCGTGGTGCCACGCGGCGCGGGCTCCGGGCTGTCCGGGGGTGCGACGGCCGTCGACGGCGGGATCGTGCTGAGCACCGAGCGGATGCGCGCGATCACCGTCGATCCGGTCACCAGGACCGCGGTCGTGCAGCCCGGATTGTTGAACGTCGAGGTCAAACGCGCGGTGGCCGAACACGGGCTGTGGTACCCGCCTGACCCCTCGTCGTTCGAGATCTGCTCGATCGGCGGTAATGCCGCCACCAACGCGGGCGGGCTCTGCTGCGTGAAATACGGGGTGACCACCGACTACGTACTCGGCATGGAAGTCGTGCTCGCCGACGGCACCGCCGTGCGGCTCGGCGGGCCGCGACTCAAGGATTCGGCGGGACTGTCGCTGACCAAACTGTTCGTCGGCAGCGAAGGCACACTCGGCGTCATCACCGAACTGACACTGCGGCTGCTGCCCGCCCAGCCGCGCCAGAGCACCGTCGTCGCGACCTTCGCCTCCCTGACCGCCGCCACCGAGGCGATCCTCGCCATCACCGGAATGTTGCGACCCTCGATGCTCGAATTCATGGACTCGGTGGCGATCAACGCCGTCGAGGACGAGATGCGCATGGGTTTGGACCGATCCGCCGCCGCGCTGCTCGTCGCACGCTCGGACGCACCCGGCGAATTCGCCGCACGCGAGGCCGAACTGATGGTGGCCGCATGCGAGAAGGCCGGAGCCTCGGAAGTTTTCCACACCGAAGACCCCGACGAAGGCGAAGCGTTCACCGCCGCGCGACGCTTCGCGATTCCCGCCGTGGAACGGATCGGCCCGCTCCTGCTGGAAGACGTCGGTGTTCCGCTGCCTCGACTGGGCGACCTGATCACCGGCATCGCCGCGATCGCGCGGCGCAACGACGTACTGGTCTCGGTGATCGCCCACGCGGGCGACGGCAACACCCACCCGCTGATCGTGCACGATCCCACCGACGCCGCGAATACCGAACGTGCGCACCGGGCATTCGGCGAGATCATGGAACTGGCCATCGAACTCGGCGGAACGATCACCGGTGAGCACGGCGTCGGCCGACTCAAGAAAGCCTGGCTGCCCGCCCAGGTCGGGCCCGAGGTGATGGCACTGACCCAACGCGTGAAAGACGCGCTCGATCCACACGGCATCCTCAATCCGGGGGCTGTGATATAGCGGCCGGGGCCGCGGGTTCGCGGCCCCCTTTGTCTCGCGTCCGAGTGGTCGAGACTCGCGACTGCGTCGCATTGTCTCGACCACTCGGACGCGAGACGGGCCGCGAACGGGGCGCTCGTAAGGCTCGCGCCGTG
>NZ_JAFMPL010000006.1:0-173883 GCF_019038455.1 Nocardia noduli | reverse complement strand
TAGAGTTACGGCGGCCATAGCGGCAGGGAAACGCCCGGTCCCATTCCGAACCCGGAAGCTAAGCCTGCCAGCGCCGATGGTACTGCACTCGACAGGGTGTGGGAGAGTAGGACACCGCCGGAACATCGTTCACGATAGGGGACCCAGAATCTGGGTCCCCTATCGTCGTTTGAGCACCTTTTCGTGCTCCTCCACGTTGCCCCGTCCACGGCTAGAGCCCGGCGCGTGATTGAATTTGCCATGGAGCCCGTAGCGGCCTCCGGAATCTCAGAAAGGGATCACCGTGTCGGAAGATAACGACGGTCGGAAGTCTTTCCGACGCGGCGACGGATCCGATCGTCCGTCCCGCGGAACCGGCGGCTCCGACAGCGGTCGTCCCGATCGCGGCGCAGGCCGTCCCGATTCGTCCGGTGGACGCGGCGGTGACCAGCGCGGTGGCTCCGGAGACCGCGGCGGGTACAACCGTGGTGGCTCGGGCGATCGTGACGGCGGCCCCCGAAGTGGTGGTTTCCAGCGCGGCGAGAATTCGGCACCGAGGGGCGGCTTCCGCCGCGGCGATGATTCCGGAAGCCGCGATTCCGGAAGCCGCGGTGGTGATTCCCGCGGTGACAGCTCCGGCGAACGTGGCGGTTTCAAACGCGGCGGCGGTTCCGACGATCGCGGTGGCTATCAGCGCGAATCCGGCCGCGGTGGCGGATTCGGTCGTTCCGATTCCGGTGGCGACAACCGTGGTGGCTCGGCGGATCGCGGCGGCCAGCGTGACTCCGGCCAGGGTGGATTCAAACGCGGCGAATCGAGCGATCGCGGCGGTTACAGCCGTGGCGACTCCGGTGATCGTGGTGGTTCCGGTCGCGGGAATTCGAGCGATCGCGGTGGATACAACCGCGACTCCGGCAGCCGTGGCAGCAATGGGCGTAGCGGAGATTCCGCTGATCGCGGTGGTTACAACCGAAGTAGCGATTCCGGCGATCGCGGCGGCTACAACCGCGGCGGTGACTCCGATCGTGGCAGCGGCCGCGGTGGCGATTCCGGTGAACGCGGTGGATTCAAGCGCGGCGGTGGCTCCGGTGATCGCGGCGGTGACCGTGGTGGATTTAGTCGCGGTTCCGGCGAGCGGACGGGATCTTCCGGTCGTGATTCCGGTGATCGTGGCGGGTTCAACCGTGGCGGTTCCGATCGTGGATCTCAGCGTCGCGACGACGATCGAACCGGCGCGCAGCGCGGTGGCGGTTATCAGCGCGGTGGCGACGATCGCGGCGGGTTCAGGCGCGACTCGGATGATCGGGGCGCGGCGAACTCCGGGGCTTCCGCTGACCGTCCCGGTTCCGATCGTGGTGCGGATTCGCGTGACCGCGGTGGGTTCAAACGCGCGAGTGATCGCGGCGGTTCCGAGCGTGGCTCCGATGATCGGGGTTCGTCGAACCGTGGTGGATCGGGCGAAGGCGGCGGTTCCGAGCGCGGTGGGTTCAAGCGCGGCGCGAGTGATCGTGGCGGCGAGAACCGCGGTGGTTCCGGCGATCGCGGTGGTTTCCAGCGTGGTTCCGGTGACCGTGGCGGCTTCGAACGACGCGACGGTGGTGACGACCGTCGACGTGGCGGTGAAGGCGCGCGTACGGGCGGCGGCCAGGGTGGTCGCGGCGGCGAGCGGCGTCCGCCCCGTCCGGAGGAACCGGATCTGCCCGATGACATCCAGGCTTCCGATCTCGACCCGACGGTCCGCCGCGACCTGCTGAGTCTGGACAAGACCAATGCCGAGGCCGTCGCCAGGCACCTGGTGATGGCGGTGCGTCTCATCGACGACGATCCGCGACTGGCCTTGGCGCACGCACGCGCCGCTCGTCAGCGCGCGGGACGTGTCGCCGTGGTCAGGGAGACCGCGGGAGTGACCGCTTATCACGCCGGTGAGTGGGCCGAGGCACTGTCGGAGTTGCGCACCGCGCGCCGCATGTCGGGCGGTTCCGGACTGCTCGCCGTCATGGCGGATTGCGAACGTGGTCTCGGACGCCCCGAGCGGGCGATCGAACTCGGCCGCAGCGACGAGGCCCGGGAACTGTCCGGTGACGAGGCAGCCGAACTCCGGATCGTCGTCGCGGGCGCTCGCATGGACCTCGGAGAGTTCGACCAGGCCGTGGTGACCCTGCAAGGCTCCGATCTCGACGCCTCCCGTACCGGCTCCTCCGCCGCCCGCCTGTTCTACGCGTACGCCGACGCCTTGGTCGCGGCGGGCCGTACGGCCGAAGGCCTGGAGTGGTTCCTCAACTCGGCCTCCGCAGATCTGGACGGCGAGACCGACGCCGAAGAGCGCGCCGCCGAACTCACCGGGGACCAGTAGGCCGCAGGAGTCGGGACTCGCCCGTCGCACCGGATCCACGAAAAGGTGACGGCCCCGGCTCGGCGGCTGGCTCGTGTTCCGCGATCGGCTCGTGTTCCGCGATCGGCTCGTGTTCCGCGATCGGCTCGTGTTCCGCGATCGGCCCGTGTTCCGCGATCGGCCCGCGTTCCGCGATCGGCCCGCGTTCCGCGACTGACCCGCGTTCCGCGACTGACCCGCGTTCCGCGATCGGCCCGCGTTCGGCACTCGCGCAACGCATCGTCCCCCCCGGCACGGCCGTGCCGCTCGGGGAATGGCGACGTCCGCGTGGGGAGCGCTGGGCATTCGCTGGTTTCCTGTCGCCGTCCCGTCCCGAGGGACCGGGATTTCTCGGGAAGCGGTGAGATCCGGGTGCGGCGCATCGATCGCACGCTTCCGGTGTGGCTCGAGCTCGACGGGTGGCTCGGTGGTGCTGCGGCGCGACGGTTCTCCGCTGCGGTATTGCTCATCGATTCCGAACCTACGGCGCTGCCGCCCGAATATCCTGAGTGTCCACGGAATTCGGTCGATAGCGGCGAATTCGCCTGCGCCACTTTTGTGAGAACTACTCGAATTACTGTGAGGATTCACGATTCCCCCGATTCGGCGTCCTGGCCGGTTGACTTGCGTTTCTCGCTCAGTAAAGTGCGTTGCGTTGCAACCTATTTCGCCTGTCGAGTGGCGAGAAGAATTCGCGGCGAAATGATTTCGCGACTCTGTCGATCCGCACGGATCCGCCGCGGCAACGGGAACGCTCGCGAATATCTGGAGGAACCATGAGTTCTCGAACCATCGGCCGGGCCGCTCTGAAAGGCATGCTGATTGGCGCGCTGTGCTCCGCGACTCTGCCCGTGTTCTGGTCGGCGCAGGCGCAGGCCGATCCCGGGTGCGCCGATGTCGCCGTCGTGGTCGCACGTGGAACCAACGAGCCGGGCACGCTCGGCACGATCGTCGGCGATCCGCTGTATGCGAAGGTGCGTGGCTCGGCCCAGGTCACGACCACCTCCTATGCCGTGGACTATCCGGCGAACCCGGCCGATCCGACATCGGTCCGGAAGGGCGTGGCCGATGTCGTCGAGTACGTGACGGGCGCGCTGAACAGATGCCCGAATCAGCGTTTCGTCATGGTCGGCTATTCGGAGGGCGCCATCGTCATGCACGGAGTCCTGGGTGAGGCGGCCCCGCTCGTCCCGTCCTCGATCGCGCCGCTCGAATCCCGGTACCAGGCGCCGATCGTCGCGGTCGCCCTGTTCGGCGACCCCGGCCTCATCTGGCGGACGGGAGTGCCGCAGAGACATCGCGACAACACCCGGACCTATTGCACCTCGGGCGATCCGGTCTGCCAGCTCGGTGGCGCCATGCCGCTGGCGCACGTCGCCTACCGCGACGCCGTCGACGACGCGGCGGGATTCATCGCCGGAAAACTCTGACACCGCACAGGCGGTGAGGCGAGCGGTGCTCGGCATCGCGCGACGGCTGTCCGTCGTGTGACGCCGAGCACCGTCGTGTCGCAGGCCGACACACGACCGCGACCGGCGACGTCGTCCGGCGATCGAATCGCGGGCGCGGCCCGTCGGTGCGCTGGCGTAGGGTGCGAGTCGTCTCGGTGCGCTGCCGGGACGGTCGGAACGGCGGTTGTGGGGGCGGACTGCCCCGTGTCGTGTTCGATCGGCACGAGGTGCGACCGGCGGGCGCCGATCGGCCAGGGAGTGAGAGTGGTGTGACGCGACTACGGGATCGCTATGAGGCCCTGCTGCTCGATCTGGACGGAACCCTGTACAGGGGTCCGGTGGTGATCGAGGGCGCCCCGGAGGCACTGGTCGACGATGTCGGCGGGCAACGGCTCGTGTACGTCACCAACAATGCCAGCCGTGCCCCGAAGACGGTCGCCGAACATCTGAGCGAACTCGGTTTCCCCGCGAACACCGAGGATGTCGTGACCAGTGCCCAGGCGGCCGCCGGGCTGCTGGCCGCGCGCCTGTCACCCGGCTCGACGGTGCTCGTCGTCGGAACCGATGATCTGGCCCGCGAGGTGGACGCCGTCGGGTTGACGTCGATCCGCCGATTCGACGAGGACGTCCCCGCCGCCGTGGTGCAGGGTCATTCGCCGCAGACGGCATGGCCGGATCTGGCCGAGGCGGCCTACGCCCTGCGCGCGGGCGCGCTGTGGGTGGCGGCCAACACCGACCGGACGCTGCCGAACGAACGCGGTCTCGCGCCGGGTAACGGGTCGATGGTCGCGGCCCTGGTCGCCGCCTCCGATCGGGAGCCGATCGTCGCGGGCAAACCGTACGCGCCGTTGCTGGAGGACGCGCTGACGCGGGCTGGCACGCGCAGCGCGCTGGTGGTGGGGGACCGGATGGACACCGATATCGAAGGCGCGAACCGGGTCGGACTGGAATCGCTGCTCGTGCTCACCGGCGTCAGCACCCTGGACGAACTCCGCGCGGCCCCACCCGAACGGGTCCCGACGTTCGTGGCCGACTCGCTGGCCGCGCTCAACCACCCGCCCCTCGAATTCGATATCGACGGCGATCCGAGGCAGGCGCTGGCCGAACTGTCGGTCGGCAATCCGGGCAGGGCGGTGACGGTCCGCGCGGTCGATTCGGAAATCCGATAGCGTTGTCACCACGATGAGTAGTCCGAAACCCGCCCGAATGGACCCGGTATGACCGCACCAGGCTCGAATGGACCCCGCCCCGGCGTCCCGCTGCCCGGTCGGCACCTGCCCGGCGCGCAGGGGCAGACGGAGCTCGCGGATCCGGCTCGGATCCGCGCCGAGATCGATGAACTGCTCGCCGAACTGGATTCCCGTCCGCAATGGGGGACCCCGGCGGCGGACAGCGTCGAATCCGGCGCGGATATCACCCGCCGCGCCCGTATCCTGGAACAGGCGCACGACGTGCTCGTCCAGGCGCTCGCCACGGTGGACAAGATCTGAGGTGGCCAGGCGTGCACGGGTGGACGCCGAACTCGTTCGCCGCGGGTTGGCTCGATCGCGAGAGCACGCGGTCGAGCTGATCGGCGCCGGCCGCGTCCTGATAGCCGGAACGGTCGCCGTGAAACCGGCGACCGCGGTGGAGACCGGCACCCCACTGCTGGTGCGCGAGGAACCCGACGAGGTGTCGTGGGCATCGCGGGGGGCGCACAAACTTCTCGGCGCGCTGGCGGCGTTCGAGCCGCTCGGCGTCGAGGTCGAGGGCAAGAGATGTCTGGACGCGGGCGCGTCGACCGGCGGTTTCACCGATGTGCTGCTGTCGAAGGGCGCGCGCGAGGTGGTCGCCGTCGACGTCGGTTACGGCCAGCTCGTCTGGCGGTTGCAGAGCGACGACAGGGTGACGGTGCTCGACCGCACCAACGTGCGCACTGTGACGCCCGAGCTCGTCGGCGGCACCGTCGACCTGGTGGTCGGCGATCTGTCGTTCATCTCCCTCGGACTGGTGCTGCCCGCGCTCGCCGCCTGCGTCGCGCCGGGAGCGGATCTGCTGCCCATGGTGAAACCCCAGTTCGAGGTGGGCAAGGACCGCGTCGGAACCGGCGGCGTCGTCCGGGATCCCGGGTTGCGCGCCGAGGCGGTGCGCGAGGTCGCCAGGGTCGCGGCCGCGCACGGATTGCGGACCCTCGCGGCGGTGGCCAGCCCGCTGCCGGGACCGTCCGGCAATGTCGAATACTTCTTGTGGCTGCGCAGAGACGGACAGTTCGAATACGACGACGAGCAGGTCGCGGCCCTCGTCGAGCGTGCGGTTGAGGAGGGGCCACGGTGAACGCGCCGACCGCGCACGGCAGGCGGGAGATCCTGCTTGTCTCACATCCCGGGCGCGCCGAGATCATCGAAACCGCGCACCGGGTCGCGAAGATCTTCGCCGACGCCGGTATCGGTCTGCGGGTACTCGCCGACGAGGCCGACAGCACCCGATTCGAATTCGAGGATCCCAGCGCCACCGTGCGGGCCGTCGCCGAGCCGGGGGGTTATCCCGCGCGGGTGGTCCCGCACGATCCGGGCGCGGCGATCGGGTGCGAGATGGTGCTGGTGCTCGGCGGTGACGGCACCTTCCTGCGCGCCGCCGAACTGGCGCGGCCCGCCGCGGTGCCGGTGCTCGGAATCAATCTGGGCCGCATCGGATTTCTCACCGAAGCCGAAGCCGAACACC
This sequence comes from Nocardia noduli, assembly GCF_019038455.1. Lineage (NCBI taxonomy): Bacteria > Bacillati > Actinomycetota > Actinomycetes > Mycobacteriales > Nocardiaceae > Nocardia > Nocardia noduli. Next base: position 167,382 of record NZ_JAFMPL010000006.1, on the reverse strand, counting down.
TCGATGACGCGTTGGCGCAGGTGGTGCGCGGTGACTACCGGGTCGAGGATCGGATGACGATCGACGTGACGGTGCGCGTCGACGACGAGATCGTGGAATCCGGCTGGGCGCTGAACGAGGCGAGTATCGAGAACGCCTCGCGGATGGGCGTACTGGAGGTGGTACTCGAAGTCGACGGCAGGCCGGTGTCCTCGTTCGGCTGCGACGGCATCCTGCTCTCCACCCCGACCGGTTCCACCGCCTACGCCTTCTCCGCGGGCGGCCCGGTGGTGTGGCCGGAACTGGAGGCGCTGCTGGTGATTCCGAGCAATGCCCACGCGCTGTTCGCGCGGCCGCTGGTGACCAGCCCCGAATCCCGTATCGCGGTCGAGTCGGTGGCGACCGGACACGATGCGATAGTTTTCCTTGACGGCAGGCGCACCATCGCGCTGCCTCGTGGTGGCCGGGTGGAAGCGGTCCGTGGCGCGGAACCGGTGCGCTGGGTGCGTTTGGATTCCGCGCCGTTCGCCGACCGGATGGTGCGCAAGTTCCAGTTGCCCGTGACCGGCTGGCGTGGCCGACGGCGAACGGAGAGCACACGTGCTGACAGAGATCAGGATTGACGGCCTCGGCGTCATATCCACCGCCACGGCGCAGTTCCACGCGGGATTGACCGTGCTGACCGGCGAGACCGGTGCGGGTAAGACCATGGTCGTCACCAGCCTGCATCTGCTGAGCGGTGCGCGCGCCGACGCGGGCCGGGTCAGGCTCGGCGCGCAGCGCGCGGTGGTGGAGGGCCGGTTCACCGTCGACGACGTCAACGAGAGCGCCCGAGCCGACGTCGCCGGTGTGCTCGAATCGGCGGCGGCCGAACCCGACGACGACGGCAGCATCATCGCCGTGCGCACCGTGAACAGCGACGGACGTTCGCGCGCGCATCTCGGTGGCCGCGGTGTCCCCGCTTCGGTACTCGCCGAATTCACCGCGCCGCTGCTGACGGTGCACGGCCAGAACGACCAACTGCGGCTACAGCGTTCCGATCAGCAGTTGAACGCGCTCGATCAGTTCGCGGTCGACACCGTCGGTCCGCTGTTGGCCAAATATCAGGTGTACCGGCGTTCCTGGCTCGACGCGCGCAACGAATTACTCGAACGTACCGCGCGCAGTCGCGAACTCGCGCTGGAGGCCGATCGGCTCAAACATTCGCTCAACGAGATCGACTCCATCGCACCGGAACCCGGTGAGGACACGCGCATCGTGCGCGAGGTGCGCAGGCTCAGCGATCTGGATTCGCTGCGTGAGGCCGCCGCGACCGCGCACGACGCGCTCGCGGGTCCGGCCGATTCGCCCGATGCCGGGTCCGGCGCACTGGAATTGCTCGGAACGGCGCGCGGCCGCATCGAATCGGCCGATGATCCCGCGCTCTCGGCGCTCGGACCGCGACTGGGCGAGGCCATCGCCGTCGTCGTGGATCTGACCACCGAATTGAGCGGCTACCTGTCGGATCTGCCGTCCGATCCCGGCGCGCTGGACTCCCTGCTGACCCGCCAGGCCGAACTCAAGTCCCTGACCCGCAAGTACGCCCCGGATATCGATGGCGTCATCGCCTGGGCCGAGGAATCGCGTACCCGGCTCGATTCGCTCGACGTCTCGGAGGAGACGTTGACCAAACTCGCCGCGGAGGTCGATATCGCCGCGGAGAAGGTCCGTGAGTCGGCACGCAAGTTGACCGCGGCGCGGACCAAGGCCGCGGGCAAACTGGCGAACGCGGTCAGCGCCGAACTCGGCGGTCTGGCCATGGGGAAGGCGCGGCTGGAGGTCGAGGTCCGGCCGGTGGTCGCCGGCGCGCAGGATTCGTCGCCGCTGACCGTCGCGGGCAAGGAACTGCACGCGGGTGGCTCCGGTGTCGACGAGGTGGAGTTCCGACTGTCCGCGCATTCCGGCGCGCAGTCGCTGCCGCTGAGCAAGAGCGCGTCCGGTGGTGAGCTCTCCCGGGTGATGCTCGCGCTCGAAGTGGTGCTCTCCAGCTCAGATCACGGCGCGACGATGGTCTTCGACGAGGTCGACGCCGGTGTCGGCGGACGCGCGGCGGTGGAGATCGGGCGGCGCCTGGCCCGTCTGGCCCGAACCCACCAGGTGATCGTGGTGACCCACCTGCCCCAGGTGGCGGCTTTCGCCGACACCCACCTGGTGGTCCACAAATCCGATGACGGCGAGGGCGCGGTCGACAGCGGCGTCCGGGCGTTGACCGAGGACGAGCGGGTCATCGAACTGGCCCGGATGCTGGCGGGTCTGGACGATACCGAGACCGGTCGCGCGCACGCGGAGGAATTGTTGGAGACGGCGCGCGCCGAGCGCACCCCGGCCTGACCTCGGACCCCTCGCACGCGGAGGGGGTCCGAGGGTTATCGGGTCAGCGCAGGGCTTTCTGCGCACCCTTGATGAACTGGTTGATCAGGTTCTTCAGTCCGAATTCGAGCACCTTCGCCGGAACGGGCAGGCTCGGCTCGGACTCCATCGTGTACGAGACGAGGGTGCCGTTCTCGGCGTCGGTGAAGGTGATGATGCCGACGTGGCGTTTCACCGGTGCGCCCTTGACGATCTTGTATTCCATGCGCTCGCCCGGGACCAGTTTCGTGGTCTCCTCCAGCAGGCCCACGCCGCCCTTGCCGATCAGGTACTGCGCGCCGACACCCTCGGGGGTGGGCGAGCCCGGCCGCTTGAGCGTGAAATCGACCGGCACGTAGGGATTGATCCCGTCACGTGCGGCGAAGAATTGATAGACGACTTCACGCGGGGCGGCGATGACGGCATCGACGGTCGTGCTTGCCATGTTGTCTCCTCTACGAACTGTCTGTGACAGGAAGTGTATAGGTACCCTGACGAAATCCCGCGAGACGATATCGCCCGCGGCGCGGGTGTACAGAATCGTTCTGATCGTAAGGATTTCCGGGACGGTCGCGACTGCGCATGATGGATGCCGGGTGCCGGCAGCAGTCGAAGCGAGGGTTCATGTACGACATTCGACGCCTCATCCTGTTGCGCGACCTGGCGGAGCGCAACACCATGACGGCGGTCTCGGAGTTGCACGGCATCACCACCTCGGCCGTGTCACAGCAATTGCGGATTCTGGAAGACGAGGTCGGCACCGTGCTGACCCGGCGTGAGGGCAGGGTGCTCCGGCTGACCCCGGCCGGTCGCATACTCGTCGACCACACCTCGCGGATCGTCGCGGCGCTGGAGGAGGCCGAGAGCGCGGTCGCCGCCACGGCCGAGGCGGTCACCGGGGTACTCACACTGGCGACGTTCCGGACGGCGCAGACCCGGCTCGCCTTGCCCGCCGCGGCCAGGCTCAAGCGCGAGTACCCGGCGCTGCGCATTCGCCTGGTCGACCAGATGCCCGTCGACTCGGTTCCCGCCGTGCGCCAGCAGGAGGTCGATCTGGCGATCACCTACTCCTACTCGTTCCGGGCCAGGGATCTGCCGTTCGGACTGTCGTCGGAATTCCTCTTCAGCGATCCGCTCGTGCTGCTCGCCCCGCCCGGTCTCCGTGAGCGCGCCGCGCAGCAGGGACTGGTCGCCGCGCGCGATGCCGACTGGATCGCGGCCCGCGACGGCGCTCCCTCCATCGTGTCGGTCGTATACGCCTGTGGCGAAGCCGGTTTCGCGCCGAGGATCGAACATCGCAGTGGCAGTTTCGACGGGATGGCGGAGATGGTGGCGCACGGTCTCGGTGTCGCCATCGTTCCGGAAATGTCGGTGGCCGAACATCATCGGGAGTTGATCGCGTGCACCATCGCCGACGGCTCACGTCAGATCGGGGTCACCTATCGCCAGGCCTCGCTGGAACGACCGGCCGTGGCGGCGGCGATCCGCGCGCTACGGCTGACCGTGTTACCGACGCAGCTGGCTTCGTGAGTTTCCCCGCGCACCCGCGTTTTTCGCCGGTGAAGCGGTGACCGATTGGAATCACGGTGATCGAGTCCGTTGTTCCGAATCGTGTCGTGACACAGCGTGAAAGGTGGCCCGGGATATGCCGGGCGTGACCGGGACGACCATCGCACGGAGGAGACAGCGCATGGGCGCACGACGTCGACCGCTCAAGACGGTGACCGGTGTCAGCGGGGCGGTGAGCGTGTATTCGGCCGCGATCGACCCGGCGGTGTCCACGGTCGCCTCCTCGATCGAGATCGCGAAAATCGCCGAGGCGAACAAATTCGACGCCCTGTTCGCGGCCGATCTGCTGACCTTCGGCGCGCAGGGCGCGATCGGCGCGCAGGAACCGCTGATCTTCCTGTCCGCGCTGAGTTCGGTGACCTCGCACGTCGGCCTGATCGCCACGGTGACCACGACCTTCCACCATCCGTTCAACCTCGCCAGGCTGTTCGGGACGCTCGATCACATCAGCAACGGTCGCGCGGCCTGGAACGCCGTCACCTCCTCGGTCGGTGAGGAGAACTACGGCGACCAGGAATTACCGAGCCCCGAGCAGCGCTACGCGCGGGCCACCGAATCCCTCGAGGTCGTCAACGCGCTCTTCGACAGTTGGCGGCCGGGTTCGCTCACCCCCGACGGTCGCGGCGGGGCGGTACTCGACCGGGATCTGGTGGTTCCGATCGATTATCGAGGGCAGTACTTCACGGTGCGCGGACCGCTCAACATCCCGGTCCTGCCGCAGCGCAGACCGGTGCAGTTCCAGGCCGGGCAGTCCGAGGGCGGGATCGAACTGGGCGCGCGGTTCGCCGAAGTGGTGTTCACCTCGTTGCCGACACTGGAGGACGCCGTCACCTACACCAAGCGGATCCGCACCCGCGCCGCCGAATCGGGACGCGCGGACGGGCTTCCGCTGATCATGAGTTCCTTCCACGCGACCTACGGCGCGTCCGAGGAGGAGGTCGGCCGGATCGTGCGCGAGCAGGCCGAGGCCTTCGATCTCGACGCGGGGCGGGTGGCGCTGGAGGATATGTTCGGCGGCGGTATCGACCTGTCGGGTTTGCCGCTGGACCGGCCGATTCCGGAGCATCTGCTGCCCGAGGTCACCTCGGTCAACCGCAGACGCGGTCGGGTGGAGATCTTCGGGAAACTCGCGCGTTCGGGAAAGACGTTGCGCGAGTTGATCATCGCGAGCAAGGACACGGGGCACTGGGCGGTGGCAGGCACTCCGGAACAACTCGCCGACGCGGTCCAGGAACGCTACAACGCGGGGGTGCTCGATGTCATCTCACTCGGCGGACTCGCCGACCCGCGCACCCGTGACTTCCTGCTGAACGGGCTGCTTCCCGAATTGCGCCGTCGGGGAATCGTCGGTGACGACTACGTCGGTGACACCTTCCGCGCGAATCTCGAACTCCCGCCGCTGCCCGCGATCCCGGCCTGATCGGGGGCCGCTAGTCGCCGGGGCGAACGGTGGTGAGTTGGGTGAGAACGCAGTACCAATCGCCGTCGCGTTCGACGAAGACGTCCGTGGTCCATTCGTCGGAATCGAACTCCCGGTCGTCGAACCGTGCCGTGTTGCGCACGCGGACCGAGAACACCGCGACCTCGCCGTGACGCCGGATCCGGGGTGCGCCGACTCGCGACATGGCGGAATGCGTCAGCGTGCCCGCGCGCACGAGTTCGAGAAATCGGGCGCCCTCGGTGATGCCGGTCTCACCGACGAAAACCCATTCGTCGGTAACGAATTCGGCGATGCGGTCGGCGTCGTTGGCGACGATGGCGGTCAGCCAGTCGTCGTAGCGGAGTGTCAGCGCGTGGTCGGTGGAAGTCATATCGCCACGCTACGACCGCGCTGCTCCGCGGTCTTGGACGAATGGAACAGCACGGTTCCGGCGACGCGCTCGCATCGCCGGAACCGTGTGCACGCGGTCTATTGCAGCGCGGTGCGCTTGATCTGTTCGAATTCCTCCGCGGTGATCGCGCCGTCGTCCAGCAGTTTCTTGCCGTTGGCGATCTGCGCTGTCGGATCGGAGCCCGCGACCTGCCTGATGTAGGCGTCCTGGGCCTGTTTCATCTGGATCGTGTCCGCGGTGCGGCGCTCGGCCATGCTCTTGCCGCGCACCACCAGGTAGACCAGGGCGGTGATGAACGGGAATATGAGCAAGAAGACCACCCAGATCGCCTTCGCCCAGCCCGAGGTCTCGTGATCCCGGAAAAGGTCCATCAGGATCGAGAACATCACCATCAGATAGGCGATGAAGAAGAAGCTCACCACGATGAACCAGATAATGTCCCAAAAATCCATGTCGTTCGCCCTTCCGGAGGCCGCGGCGCGTGTGCGCCCTCAGCACGATGTGGTCGCGTTGTGATACGACGTGGCATCACTTTCCCGCCCACGCGGCCGGATTTCCTCACACGATGCGGGTGATTCCGGTCGCGATGCCGGTAATTAGCCGAAGTCGGGATCTCGAGGTCGTCTCGGCGACACGGACCCTCCGGTCCGATTTCGGCGCGGACCGTATCACAGTGACGAATGTGCGGGCTGGTGCGGCGCGCCTCCATCGAAAGTCGTGGTCCAACAGCCATTATCGGGCCATGAAGATGCCGGCGCTGCTGTCGAGGACGACCGAATCGCTGCCAGGCCTGACCGGGGTGGCCCGGGTCGATCGCAATACTCGTCGTTTGCTGCGGCGCGCAGGGGCCGGTGACGTCGTGGTCATCGACGAGATGGACCTGGATCGGATGACCGCGGACCGCCTCATCGAGGCCGGTGTCGTCGCGGTGATCAACACCTCGCCCTCGATCTCGGGGCGCTACCCCAACCTCGGCCCGGAAGTGCTCGTGGCCAACGGCATCCTGCTGCTCGACACGGTGACCTCGGACGCGTTCACCAAGATCAAGGACGGCGCCAAGGTCCGCATCACCGACGGCGTCGTCTACGCGGACAAATTCGGCAAGAAGGAACCCGAGGTCCTGGTCGAGACCATCGAACTGACCGAAGCGGCGATCGCGGAACGGATGCTCGCCGCCCGCAGCGGTCTCGCGGACCATCTCGAGGCGTTCGCCGGAAACACGATCGAATTCGTCCGCACCGAGAGCGCGTTGCTGATCGACGGCATCGGCGTGCCCGAACTCGAACTGTCCATGAAGAACCGCCACGTGGTCGTGGTCGCCGACGGCTCCGACCACGCGGAGGACCTCAAGCGGCTCAAGCCGTTCATCAAGGAGTACGCCCCGATCATGGTCGGCGTCGGGCGTGGCGCCGACACCCTGGTGAAACAGGGCTACCGGCCGGATCTGATCGTCGGCGATCCGGACGAGATCACCACGGCCACACTCAAATGCGGCGCCGAGGTGATCCTGCCCGCCGATACCGACGGTCACGCCAGGGGACTGGAGCGGATCCAGGATCTCGGAATCGGCGCGACCACCTTCCCGTCCTCGGGCGCACCCGCCGATCTGGCCCTGCTGCTCGCCGATCATCACGGCGCGGCGCTGATCGTGACCGCGGGCGCTGCCGCCTCCCTGGACGACTTCTTCGACCGCGGCAGGCGCGACAGCAATCCGGCGACCTTCCTGACCCGGCTCAAGGTCGGCACCAAACTGATGGACGCCAAGGCCGTCGGCACGCTCTACCGCAACCGCATGTCCGGCGTGGCCATCGCCATGGTGGTGCTCGCGGCTCTGGTCGCGGTGATCGTGGTGCTGCTCGCCTCCAACACCGGCGGCGAAACCCTGAACTGGACCATCGACACCTGGAACCGATTCGCGCTGTGGGTGCAGGGCCTGGCGGGAAGCAGCTAGCGCGATCGGTCCGCCACGAGCGTAGGAGCGTCATGATCTCGTTTCGCCAGCACGCGATATCGATCGTCGCGATCTTCCTCGCCCTCGCGATCGGGGTGGTGCTCGGATCCCAGACGCTCGCGGCGGACATGCTGTCCGGACTGCGCTCGGACCGGACCGAGCTGAGCAGGCGGGTCGAGGAGTACTCCGCGCGGAATCGGCAGTTGACCGACGAACTCAATGCCGCGGATCGTTTCATCGCGGGGTCGGCGGGACGCGTTCTCGGGGGAACGCTCACCGGCCGCAGCGTCGTGGTGTTCACCACGCCCGACGCCGATCCGGCCGACGTCGAATCGGTGATCAAGGGGCTGGAGACCGCGGGCGCGCCGGTGACCGGGCGTCTCGCGCTGACCGACGCGTTCCTGGACTCGGGCGAGGGCGACCGGATGCGTGCCGCCATGACCAATGTGATCCCGGCCGGGGCACAACTGCGCACCGGCGCGGTCGATCAGGGCAGTATGGCGGGCGATCTGCTCGGGCTGGTGCTGCTGCTCGACCCGGGCAACGGCGCGCCGCGCAGCACCCCGCAGGAACTGAGCCTGGTGCTGGAGACATTGCGCGGCGGCGGCTTCGTCGCCGAAGCGGACGCGCCGATCGCGCCCGCCCAGCTCGCCGTGGTGATCACCGGCAACGGCGCCAAGGCCGCCGAGAACGCCCAGGGGGCCAATATCGCCCGGTTCACCGGCGCGTTGCGCGGTCGCGGCTCCGGGGCGATTCTGGCGGGCCGCGCCGGGGCGGCGGACGATCCCGGTCCGATCGGTGTCATCCGTTCGGACCCGGCGATGGCCGCCGCCGTCACCACCGTCGACAATCTCGATCGCGAGATCGGCCGGGTCACCGCGGTGCTCGGCCTGACCGAACAGCTGAACGGTGCCGCCGGGCGTTACGGCACGGGGACGCGGGCGACGTCGTTGACGCTCGCCGCGCCGCCACGCTGAGCGGAATCGGCTCGTATCGCCTCAGCCGCGCTCGGCCGCCGCGAGCGCCTTCAACTCCGCGAACCGCACGATATTGCCCGCCGCGCCCCAGGTGCCCTCGGGCTGCTCGTGGATCAGGACCCACACCCGCAGACCGTCGCTCTCGCCGAGTCCGGCGGCCGCGAGTACCTCGGCGGTCACCTGCTGGACCAGGCCCGCTTTGCGGCGGTCGGACAGCGCGCCTTCCGGCACGGTCACATCGACCCGGAACCGGGGCAGTTCGTCCCCGGCGTTGACGAATCCGCCGGGCGCCACCTCTTCGACGAGGCACCAGGACTGCGCGCGGAAGAACGGGGTGTCGGGTGCGCCCTCCCAGTGCAACAGCGTGGTGATGAGGGTTTTCTGCAATTCGGCCCGGGTCGGGTCGGACAGCACTCCGGCGGGAAGTGTGAGTTGAATCATCGGCATGGGAACTCCCTGGCTATAACGACTGTTATATTCCGAGAACGGTACGCTATGACAGTCGTTATGGACAGGGAGATGCGGATGGCCGAGTCGCGGGCACGGGACCGGATGGTGGTCGCGGCGGCCGACATGCTGCGCCGACGTGGCCTGAACGCGACCAGCGTCCGCGAACTGGCCAAACACTCGGGTGCGCCACTCGGGTCGACCTACCACTACTTTCCCGGCGGCAAATCCCAGCTGGCCACCGAAGCGGTCCGCTTCGCGGACGGTCTCGTCGCGCGGAAACTGGCGAAGGATCTGCCCGCGGGGCCGGTCGTCGCGCTGCGTGAATTCGTCGACATGTGGAGAAAGGTCGTGCTCGACAGCGATTTTCGCGCGGGTTGCCCCGTGTTGGCGGTCTCGGTGGAAGATCTGCCCGATACCGACGATCCGCGACTGGCCGCGGCCGCCGCCTTCGATCGGTGGACCGGATTGCTGGCCGATTCGCTGCGTGCCCACGGTGCGGCCGACACCGTGGCGACCCGGACCGCCACGTTGATCGTGGCCGCGCTGGAAGGCTGCGTCGCGATCTGTCGAGCGCAGCGCGACACGGCGGCGCTGGATCGGACGGCCGACGCCCTGGAAGCGGTCGTGCGCGGTGTCATCGGCCGACCTGTCGGCTGAAACCGGGACCGCGGCCGAAAACGGGACCGCGGCCGAAAACGGGACGGCAGCGACTTCCGGGCAAACGGGCGTGGCGGTCGAGCGACCGGGCGCATCCGTGTTACCGTGAAGACCCGTGGGTCAAACACGGATTCAGGCGCGAACTGCTACGAAACATATCTTCGTCAGTGGTGGAGTCGCCTCCTCATTGGGCAAAGGCCTGACGGCTTCCAGCCTCGGTCAGCTGCTGACAGCGCGCGGGCTGCGCGTCACCATGCAGAAACTCGACCCGTATCTGAACGTCGATCCGGGCACCATGAATCCGTTCCAACACGGAGAGGTGTTCGTGACGGAGGACGGCGCCGAGACCGATCTCGACGTCGGACACTACGAGAGATTCCTCGATCGCGACCTGTCCAAGGACGCGAATGTCACCACGGGGCAAATCTATTCGACGGTCATCGCCAAGGAGCGGCGCGGCGAGTACCTCGGTGACACGGTGCAGGTGATCCCGCACATCACCGACGAGATCAAGGACCGCATCCTCGCGATGCAGGGCCCCGATCTCCAAGGGCAGGTGCCCGACGTGGTGATCACCGAGATCGGCGGCACCGTCGGCGACATCGAATCGCAGCCCTTCCTCGAGGCGGCCCGCCAGATCCGCCACGACGTCGGTCGTGACAACGTCTTCTTCCTGCACGTCTCGCTGGTGCCCTACCTGGCGCCGTCGGGCGAGCTGAAGACCAAGCCGACCCAGCATTCGGTGGCGGCGCTGCGCAATATCGGCATCCAGCCCGACGCGCTGATCCTGCGCTGCGACCGCGAGGTGCCCCAGGCGCTCAAGAGCAAGATCGCGCTCATGTGCGACGTCGAGGTCGACGCCTGCATCTCGACCCCGGACGCGCCGTCCATCTACGACATCCCCAAGGTGCTGCATCGGGAAGGTCTCGACGCGTACGTGGTGCGCAGGCTGGGCCTGCCGTTCCGGGATGTCGACTGGACCGTGTGGGGTGATCTGCTCGACCGGGTGCACTCCCCGCGCGAGACCGTCGAGGTGGCGCTGGTCGGCAAGTACGTCGATCTGCCCGACGCGTACCTGTCGGTGACCGAGGCGTTGCGCGCGGGCGGGTTCGCCTCGCGGGCCAGGGTGCAGATCCGCTGGGTGCCCTCCGACGAATGCGAGACCGAGGCGGGCGCGATCGCCGCGCTGCGCGACGTGGACGCGGTGCTGATCCCCGGCGGTTTCGGCATCCGCGGCATCGAGGGCAAGGTCGGCGCCATCCGTTTCGCCCGCCTGCGCGGTATCCCGCTGCTCGGGCTGTGCCTGGGCCTGCAGTGCGTGGTGATCGAGGCGGCGCGTTCGGTCGGGCTGGTCGAGGCCAACTCGGCGGAATTCGAACCCGACACCCCGCATCCGGTGATCTCGACCATGGCCGACCAGGAACAGATCGTCGCCGGTGAGGCCGATCTCGGCGGCACCATGCGTTTGGGCGCGTACCCGGCGGCGCTGGTCAAGGGATCGGTCGTGGCGAAGGCCTACGGCTCGGACAGCGTCTCGGAACGTCATCGGCACCGCTACGAGGTGAACAACGCCTATCGCGACAAGATCGCCGCGAGCGGCCTGCGGTTCAGCGGCACCTCACCGGACGGACATCTGGTCGAATTCGTCGAGTACCCGGCGGATGTGCATCCGTTCCTCGTCGCCACCCAGGCCCATCCGGAACTCAAGAGCCGTCCGACCCGCCCGCATCCGCTGTTCGCGGCACTGGTGTCCGCGGCATTGAAATACAAACTGGCCGAACGACTTCCGGTGGACATCTCGGACGAGGAGTTGGCCGCGGCCGACCAGAGCTCCTGATACGCGGGGTCGCTGCGACGCGAACCCCTCCCGACGCACGGCACGCGACGCGCACAGGCGCGGCGCGTGCCGTGTCCGTATGCGGCGGGCCGATCGTGGGTATAGCGTGCTCGGGTGCGGGGATGTCGGCTCGGACGTGATCGGCGGTCCGGCCGACGGGTACCGCGCTCTCGCGTCCGGGAGGTCCGGACGGGAGCGAGTGGGTGTGAGCGCGGGCGGTGACGCCGAGTGGGAGTGAGGCACGGTCGTGACGAAGAACGAAACAGCGGCGGGCAGCCACGATTTCGACACAGTGTCGAGCAGGACCGTCTACAGCGGAGCGATTCTGGCGCTGCGACTGGACCAGGTCGCGATGCCGGGCGGCAAGGTCGTCGAACGCGAGGTCATCGAACATCACGCGGCGGTGGCGGTCGCGGCGATCGACGAGAACGACGAACTGGTGCTCATCGACCAGTACCGGCATCCGATCGGCGCCAGGCTGCTCGAACTGCCCGCCGGACTGCTCGACGTGCAGGGCGAGGATCCCCTCGAGGCCGCGCGGCGTGAACTCGCCGAGGAGACCGGACTGGCCGCGGCGGAGTGGTCGGTGCTCGTCGACGTGGCACTGTCGCCGGGATTCACCGACGAGGCGTTGCGCATCTACGTCGCACGCGATCTGCGCGAGGTCGACCGTCCGGAACCGGAGAACGAGGAAGCGGATCTGCGCGTGATCCGCATGCCGGTCGGCGCCGCGGTGCGCGCCGCGCTCGCCGGCGAGATCGTCAACGCGACGGCGGTGGCCGGTGTGCTCGCCCTCGCGGCGGCACGCGCCGACGACATCGCGCTGCGCCCGGCCGACGCGCCGTGGCCGGGTCAGCCGACGGGTTTCCTGCGCCGCCAGGCGCGCTCACGATCCGGAGACTGAGATGTCCGACGGGGTACTCGCGCGTGAAATCGCCGCCTACCTCGACCATCTCGCGGTCGAGCGCGGCGCCGCGCGCAACACGCTCGGCGCGTACCGCCGCGATCTCGACCGCTACCGGGAATTCCTGACCCGGCGCGGCATCACCGAACTCGACCGCGCGGCCGAATCCGATGTCGCCGAATTCACCGTCGCGCTGCGGTCAGGCGGGACCGGGCATCCGCCGCTCGCCGCGAGTTCGGTGGCGCGCGCGTTGATCGCGGTGCGCGGGTTGCACCGTTTCGCGGCCGCCGAGGGGATGAGCGCCACCGATGTCGCGCACGGGGTCAAACCCCCGGCCCCCGGTCGCAGACTGCCGAAAGCGCTGCCCTACGACCAGGTGTCGCGCTTGCTCGAGGCGGCGGGCGGCGGCGCGTCGGATTCGCCCGATACCGCGTCGGGCGCCGACGGCGGTCCGCGTGGTCTGCGTGATCGCGCGCTGCTGGAACTGCTGTATTCCACGGGGGCGCGGATTTCGGAGATGGTCGGACTCGACGTGGACGACCTCGACACCGGCGAACGCACGGTCACCTTGCACGGCAAGGGCGGTAAACAACGGATGGTGCCCATCGGTCGTCCCGCCATCGCGGCGGTCGAGGCCTATCTGATCCGCGGTCGTCCGACGCTGGCGGCGGGCGGAAGGAGCGGAGCGAAAGGTAACGGGGGCGCGCTGTTCCTGAACGCGCGCGGGGGCAGGCTGTCTCGCCAGAGCGCCTGGCAGGTGTTGCGGATCGCCGCCGAACGCGCGGGTATCGGCTCGGCCGTTTCGCCGCACACGCTGCGTCATTCGTTCGCCACCCATTTGCTGGACGGCGGCGCCGATGTCAGGGTCGTGCAGGAGTTGCTCGGCCACGCGTCGGTGACGACGACCCAGATCTACACCCTCGTCACCGTCAACACCCTGCGCGAAGTGTGGGCGACCGCGCACCCTCGGGCACGATGAAAACGGCGCGATGCCACCGGGGTCGGGGCGGTGCCGATATGCGCGCGCGGTTCCTCACCGATCGCACACGGGGTATCGTCCGGATCGAAGGTATCCGCAGGCCGCATCTCGCCGCGAGACATCGCGTCGCGCGAAGGAGCGGAATGAGACAGCATGGAGGGACTGCCCACATCGGAGTCGATCGAGCTCGGCGTGTGCTCCGAACACGGTGTCGCGTGTCCGAACGTGGGTCTCGTGTTGTCAAGCGGTAGCGTCTATCGAGAGCTGGACCGTACGAAAGCGAGGTCGGGCCTGATCGGTCTCGCTACGCTCGGCGAGGCAACGGGCAGAAGCATAAGGAGCAGCGGATCGTGACGACAGCCGGTGCGGCGCAGGAGCCGCAGATGGGTGCTGGGGCGCAACCGCTTACAGGCCCCCGTTCGGAACCGTACTCGGACGCCGCGGCGGAAACGCTGTGGGGCAAAGGAGCCCAGCCGGTTCCCGCGGAGAGCGCGGAACTCGGCCCGACGGGCCGTCCGTTGCGCCTGGTCCCGCACCCGCCGCCGCTGGGCAGGCACGGCGACGCGCTGATCGTCGCCATGTGCAACCAGAAGGGCGGGGTCGGCAAGACGACCTCGACCATCAATCTCGGTGCCGCGCTGGCCGAATACGGGCGCCGCGTGCTGCTGGTGGATCTCGACCCGCAGGGCGCGCTCTCGGCCGGGCTCGGCGTCGCCCACCACGACCTCGACCAGACCGTGCACAACCTGCTGATCGGCTCGCGCACCTCCATCGACGACGTACTGATGCAGACCCGGGTCGAGAACATGGATCTGCTGCCGAGCAATATCGATCTGTCCGCCGCGGAGATCCAACTGGTCAACGAAGTCGGCAGGGAACAGACGCTCGGCCGCGCGCTGGAACCGGTGCGCGATCGCTACGACTACATCCTCATCGACTGCCAGCCCTCGCTCGGTCTGCTCACGGTGAACGCGCTGGCCTGTTCGGACGGCGTCATCATTCCGATGGAATGCGAATACTTCTCGTTGCGCGGTCTCGCACTGCTCAACGACACCGTGGAGAAGGTGCGCGACCGGCTGAATCCACGACTGAGCCTGTACGGCATCGTGGTGACGATGTTCGACGCCCGCCTACTACATTCGCGACAGGTGATGGCGCGCGTCGTCGAGGTTTTCGGTGAGCTGGTGTACGACACCGCCATCTCGCGCACGGTCCGTTTTCCCGATGCCAGTGTCGCTGGCGAGCCCATCACCACGTGGGCCCCGAAATCCGGTGGAGCCGAGGCGTATCGGGCGATGGCGCGGGAAGTCATCCACCGGTCCGGACGGTGAGCGAGGCGAGAACCCCGGCGCCGCAGACGACCACCGAGGACCCGCACGAACCCGATGACGGCCCGGCGTCCGGCGTCACGCCGGAGGAACCCGCGCGCCCGGCGGGCTTCCACCTGTCGCTGAGCAACTTCCAGGGCCCGTTCGACCTGCTGCTCACTCTGATCAGCTCGCGCAGGCTGGATGTGACCGAAGTCGCGTTGGCCCAGGTCACCGATGAATTCATCGCCTATACCAAGGCTTTGACCGCGGCGAGCGCGGGAGAATCGGGCCTGCGCGCGGACAAGATCCTTGACCAGACCACCGAATTCCTCGTCGTCGCCGCGACCCTGCTCGATCTGAAAGCGGCGCGGTTGCTGCCCTCGGGCGAGATGACCGATTCCGAGGATCTGGAATTGCTGGAGGCCCGCGATCTGCTGTTCGCGCGACTGCTGCAATATCGCGCGTTCAAGCAGGTCGCGGAACTGTTCGCGGAACTGGAGGCGGTGGCGCTGCGGCGCTATCCGCGCTCGGTCGGACTCGAGGAGCGCTTCGCCGGGCTGATGCCCGAGGTTACCCTGGGGGTGGACGCCGCGGCTTTCGCTCAGATCGCCGCGGTGGCCTTCCGGCCCAGACCGATCCCTCGGGTCGGACTCGACCACCTGCACGCGCACGCGATCTCGGTGGCCGAGGAAGCCGCGTGGGTGTTGGAACGGCTCAAGGAACGCGGGAAGGGCGGTTGGACGACCTTCGCGGAACTGGTCGCCGACTGCGAGGTGGCGGTGCAGATCGTGGCCCGCTTCCTGGCGCTGCTCGAGCTGTACCGGGGTAAGACGATCGAATTCGAGCAGCCCGATCCGCTCGGTCCGCTCGCGGTGAGCTGG
The DNA here is from genome assembly GCF_019038455.1 of Nocardia noduli. NCBI lineage: Bacteria > Bacillati > Actinomycetota > Actinomycetes > Mycobacteriales > Nocardiaceae > Nocardia > Nocardia noduli. The sequence continues at coordinate 151,668 of NZ_JAFMPL010000006.1, read as the reverse complement.
ATCGGTGAGCTCGACCCCGACGCCGAGGAGACCGAGGCCATCACGATCGAGGAGGACTACGGGTGAACCAGCCCAGCGCGCACGCGGCGGACTCCACCGAGGTCACCGCATCCGACGCCGCGGAGGTCGCGACCCCCGAGATCTCGGACACGATCACACCCGCAGTGGCCGTTCCCGAGCCTTCCGTGGCGGAGTTCACTCCCGCGACTCTCGACGAGACCGAATTCCGGTCCGCGCTCGAGGCGATGTTGCTCGTCGTCGACGCTCCCGCCCCGGTAGAACAGCTGGCGGCGGCCCTGGACGACACCACCGAGCGGGTCGAGGCGGCCCTGCGCGAGATGTCGGCCGGATTCTCCGCCAGGGGCAGCGGCATCGACCTGCGTTTCGTGGGAGACGGGTGGCGCTTCTATACTCGCAGCGAGTACGCGCCATATGTGGAACGGGTGCTGCTCGACGGCGCCCGGACCAAATTGACCCGGGCGGCGCTGGAAACCCTGGCGGTGGTCGCCTACCGCCAACCGGTGACCAGGACCAGGGTCAGCGCGGTTCGCGGTGTGAATGTCGACGGTGTCATGCGCACCTTGCTCGCACGTGGATTGATCGCCGAGGCCGGGGTGGACCCGGAGACCAACGGCACGCAGTACAGCACGACCGAACTGTTCCTCGAACGGATCGGACTCGCGTCGTTGTCCGACCTGCCCGCGCTGGCGCCCCTACTTCCGGGCGTCGACCTGATCGATGAGATCAACGAGAGCCTGGAGACGGATCCCCGTTACACCAGGCTGAGAAAACCCGCCGAATCCGACCTGGATCTCGGCACCGAGAATTGACAGGACAGATGAATACTTCCGCTCGCCGAGATGGCACACCGGATCGAAGAAAACGTAGCGACCAGCCCGCATCGGGTGGCGCGAATCGCAGCACCGGTTCGCGCGGCGCTCGCGCCGCACAGCGCGGCGCCGCCGCCGAGCGCGGAGCCTGGGACAACGACCAGCGCGGCAACGGCAGGCGCGGCGGTTCCCAGAGCGATTCCGCCCAGCGTGGCGCCGGTCGCGGTGGATACGGGCAGGGCGATTCCGCCCAGCGTGGTACCGGTCGCGGTGGATATGGACAGGGCGATTCGGCCCAGCGTGGTACCGGTCGCGGCGGTTACGGGCAGGGCGATTCCGCCCAGCGCGGTTCCGGTCGAGACGGGTACTCGCAGGGTGATTCCGCCCAGCGTGGCGGTCGTGGCGGGTACTCGCAGGGCGATGCCCAGCGTGGCGCCGGTCGTGGCGGTTACGGGCAGGGTGATTCCGCCCAGCGTGGCGGTCGTGGCGGGTACTCGCAGGGTGATTCGGCCCAGCGCGGTTCCGGTCGTGGCGGTTACGGGCAGGGCGACTCGCCCCAGCGCGGTGGGTACGGGCAGGGCGGTACCGCTTCGGGAGGTTCCGGTGGCCGCGGGCCTTCCGCGACCCCGCAATCCGGTTCGGCGCCGCGTGGCGCACGGCGTCCCGCGCAGGCACAGGCTCCCGCCGGTCGCAAGGCCAAGAATCCGAAACCGCAGCGTCAGGTCAGCGGACCGCCGCTGCTGAGCAATGCCAAACCGGCGCGTCGCCAGCACGTCGAAACCGACAGCACCGAAACCCACACCAAGATGCCGTGGGGCGAGGGGGAGCGGTTGCAGAAGGTGCTCGCCAAGGCGGGCGTCGCCTCGCGCCGCGCCGCCGAGGACCTGATCGACCAGGGCCGCGTCGAGGTCGACGGGCTCATCGTGCGCGAACAGGGTCTGCGCATCGATCCGCAGAACGCGGTGGTCCGGGTCGACGGAACGCGCGTCATGGTGCGCGCGGAACTGGTGCACCTGGCACTGAACAAACCCAAGGGCTGGCAGTCGACCATGTCCGACGATCTCGGCCGCCCCTGCGTCGGCGATATCGTCGCCGAGCGGATCGCGGCAGGTCAGCGCCTGTTCCACGTCGGACGGCTCGACGCGGACACCGAGGGCCTGCTGCTGCTGACCAACGACGGCGACCTCGCGCACCGGCTCATGCACCCGTCGTTCGAGGTGTCGAAGACCTACCTGGCCACGGTGAACGGCGAAGTCAACAACAAGATCATCAGCAAGCGACTGCGCGACGGCGTGGAACTGGAGGACGGCCCGGCCAAGGTCGACCGCTTCCAGGTGCTCGAGATCGGCGAGGGACGCTCCCTGGTGAAACTCGTGTTGCACGAAGGGCGTAAGCACATCGTGCGCAGACTGCTCGACGAGGTCGGGCATCCGGTCACCAGGCTGGTTCGCACCCATATCGGCCCGGTGCTGCTGGGCGATCAACGGCCGGGCACGCTGCGAGTGCTCGGTCGCGACGAAGTTGGCAAACTCTACGAGGCGGTGTCGTTGTGAACGGTGTGGAGGTTCCGGTGCAGAGTGTCGCAGCGGGAAAGCTTTCGGGCACCGAGTCGTTGGTCGTGGCGATGGACGGACCGTCCGGCACGGGTAAGTCGAGCGTCTCCCGCCAGCTCGCGGGCCGTCTCGACGCCCGCTACCTGGACACCGGGGCGATGTACCGGGTGGCGACCCTTCGGGTGCTGCGCGCGGGTATCGACCTCACCGACTCCGCGGCGATCGGCGCGTCCGTCAAGGAACTGCCGCTGACCATCGGCACCGATCCCGGCCACGAGATCATCGAACTCGACGGCGAGGACGTGTCCGGTGAGATCCGCGGCGACGCGGTGACCAAGGCGGTGTCGGCGGTGTCGGCGGTGGCCGAGGTGCGCGAACTGCTCGTCGCGTTGCAGCGGGAGATCACCTACAGCGCGCAGCGGATCGTGGTCGAGGGCCGCGATATCGGTACCGTCGTGCTGCCCGACGCGGACGCCAAGATCTACCTGACCGCCTCCGCCGAGGCCAGGGCCCAGCGCCGCAATCAGCAGAACATCGACGAAGGACGCGGCGACGACTACGAAGCCGTCCTCGCCGATGTCCAGCGTCGTGACAATCTCGATTCGACCCGCAAGGTCTCCCCGCTGCGCCCGGCCGATGACGCGGTCATCGTCGACACCAGCGAACTGAGCAAGGACGAGGTCATCGACGAGTTGTACCGCGTTGTCGCACATCAGATCACCACGAGCTCGCCGGGAGGCGCCCGATGAACGAAGACGTACTCGCCGGAGACGGCGTATGGAGTGACGAGACCGACTGGGAAGTCCTCGATTTCGCCGAGGAGTCGGAGGAGGGCGAAGAACTCGCCATGCCGACCCTCGCGGTGGTCGGCAGGCCCAATGTCGGTAAGTCCACGCTGGTCAACCGCATCCTCGGCAGGCGCGAGGCCGTGGTGGAGGACATCCCCGGCGTCACCCGCGACCGGGTCTCCTACGAGGCCAACTGGTCGGGCCGACGTTTCTGGGTCCAGGACACCGGCGGCTGGGAACCCGACGCCAAGGGTTTGCAGCAGCATGTCGCCCGGCAGGCCGAACTGGCCATGGACACCGCCGACGCCATCCTGCTCGTGGTCGACGCCACCGTCGGTGCGACCGCGACCGACGAGGCCGCGGTCAAGAAGCTGCGCCGCTCCAAGATCCCGGTGATCCTGGTGGCCAACAAGGTCGACGATCAGCGGGTCGAATCCGAGGCGGCGACGCTGTGGTCGCTCGGGCTCGGCGAACCGCGCATGGTCAGCGCCGCGCACGGACGAGGCACCGGCGATCTGCTCGACGATGTGCTCGCGGCGCTGCCCGAGACTCCCCGCGAGGGTGGCGGCGGTGGCGGACCGCGTCGCGTCGCGCTGGTCGGCAAACCGAATGTCGGTAAGTCGAGCCTGCTCAACAAATTGGCGGGCGACGAACGTTCGGTGGTGCACGATGTCGCGGGCACCACGGTCGATCCGGTGGACAGTCTCGTCGATCTGGGCGGCAAGATCTGGAAGTTCGTCGATACGGCGGGCTTGCGGCGCAAGGTGTCCAATGCCAGCGGCACCGAGTTCTACGCGTCGCTGCGCACCAAATCCGCGCTGGAGGCCTCCGAGGTCGCGATCATGCTGATCGACGCCTCCCAGCCGATCACCGAGCAGGATCTTCGCGTGATCAGCCTGGTCGCCGACTCGGGTCGCGCGCTGGTGCTCGCCTTCAACAAATGGGATCTGGTCGACGAGGACCGGCGTCTCATGCTGGAGAAGGAAGTGGACCGCGACCTGAACCGGGTGCCGTGGGCGGGCCGGGTCAACATCTCCGCCCAGACCGGGCGGGCTGTCCAGAAGCTGGTTCCCGCCATGGAAACCGCGCTGGAGTCGTGGGACAAGCGGATCTCGACCGGTCGCCTGAACACCTGGCTCAAGGAAGTCGTCGCGGCGACGCCGCCGCCGATGCGTGGCGGTCGCCTGCCCCGGGTCCTCTTCGCCACCCAGGCGTCGACGCGACCGCCGACCTTCGTGCTGTTCACCACCGGCTTCCTGGAGGCGGGTTACCGTCGATTCATCGAGCGCAGGCTGCGTGAGGAATTCGGATTCGACGGCTCACCGGTTCGTGTTTCGGTGCGTGTGCGCGAAAAGCGGGAACGCAAGAAGTAGGTCGGTTTCGTCGGCAGGCCCTGTGACCGGTGTCGTCACAGGGCCTGTGCGATTTCCACCCGGTGCATCGTCGCGGCCCGGCTCTGCCCGATCTGGATTCCGTTGAATCGGATTTCCGCGGCCTGCAATTGGTCGGCGAGTTCGCGTCGGTACTCGGCGATCCGGCGTCCGGACAGATCGCTGAGCGGGAAACCGCGCACCGATTGGAGTGCGGCGGCCAGGAATTCGCGGCCTTCGGCGTCGTCGAGCTGGGCCGCGCGTTCGGTCAGGATGCGGAACTGATGCACGTCGACCCATTCCGCCGGAACGTCGAGGCGGAACACCCCGTCGCCGCTGATCAGCGCGTCGCCCAGGCCGAGCGGACGCAGCAGATCCCGGAGCACGGCGACGATCTCGTCCAGCGCGGAGTCGGCGTCGGCGGGCGGATCGTCCCACACCCAGTCGATCACTTCCTCGCGCGAGACGGGCTGGCCCATCACCGACAGCAGTGCGGTGAGCAGGCGCTGTTCGCGCGCGGTGCCGAGTTCGGCACGCCGACCGTTCTTCTCGGCCTCGACGGTGCCGAGCAATCGGAATTGCACCACGGAGCGGAGGAACGCGCGGTTACCGATCGCCATGGAATTCTCCCTCACTGCATGAATCGGACCGAAATATCGCGAATTCGGATCCGATTGCACACCTGTCGATTTCAGTACGCGCGGCCGTCCGGGGGGCTTTCCTGGATATCGGAGCGGAGGTAGTGGTCCTCCGCGATCTAGGAGACATCATGAGAGACAACACATTCGATGAGGGGGACTTCAATGCGAAGTTCGCAAAGAGTACCTTCAGTGATGGCGGCGGAGGGTGCGTCGAGGTCGCGTCGGGCAACGGGCGGATCGCTGTGCGCGATTCGAAGGATCCGTCCGGTCCGGTGTTGTGGTTCACGACCTCGGAATGGCGAGCCTTCCTCGCCGGCGTGCGTGCCGGTGAATTCGATTTCGGCACATGATGCCGCCAGGGTGGTGCCGCAGCGGGGTTGCCGCGGCACCACCCTCGCCGGTGTTGCGGAATTCGACATCTCAATCGCCCGCAGACCCGCGGATCTCGACGGCGAGTCCGGCGAGGAAATCCCTGGCGGCGTCGCCGAAGAGCGCCATCCTGCCCAGCAGTTCCCAGCACCGGCGATACAGTTCGATCTCCTCGGGCGCGCGGACCAGCCTGCTCGCGTCGATCAATTCGAGCGAGACGAGGGTGTCGTCGTCTCCGGTGTCGTAGATGACGAAACCGTGCGGAACGGTCGTCGTCGCCTCGATGTCGTTGGGTATGACGCCGATCGAGACATTGTCGAGTGTGCTGAGCGAGGAGATGCGGTCCAACTGGCCGAGCACCACCCGATGCGGACCGGGACGCAGGCGCAGCGCGGCCTCGGTGATGAGGAACTCGTACCGCCTGTCCGAGTCGTACAGTGCCAGTTGCCTGTCGAGCCGGGCCGCCAGCGCGGCCGCGAGATCGTCTTTGGCGTAGGGCAATTGGAAGGTCGCGAAAACCCTGCGGGCGTATTCGGCGGTCTGGAGCAGGCCTGGCACCACCGAGGGCTGGAAGGTGGAGACCACGTCGGCCGCGGATTCGCGCTCGCGGACCTCGTGCTGGAGATGTCTGCGCGTCGCCAGTGCGGACCGCCAGGTATCGACCTCGGAATGCGCCGCTTCGGTCAAAAGTCGCAGGGTACGCAGAGTTTCGGGGCTCGCGTCGACCTCTCTGGCCCAATCCAGTACCTGCGGGATCGACGGGACGGCGTTCCCCTTCTCGATCCGCGAGAGCTTGGATTGACTGATTCCGACCCGATGCGCGAGATCGCGCCCGGAGATCCCCGCGAGATCGCGCAGACGCCGGAGTTCGGCCCCTAGTCGGGCGCGCGGTTCCGTATCGGGGGGATCCGGGTCGGAGACGGTGGACACTCCCACCCCCGCGTCGTTCCCGGCTCGATTCATCTGACCCATGGCGGGTCGAATTGAATCACTACGATTCGCTGTCGTCAAGAATATGCCCTTTCCCGCTGGTCGTGTCGTGATTCACCGCGGATCGGAGTGGTGCGGGATCGTGGTCGGCCGGTGCGCCGTCGACCGCGCCGAAGATCGGAATCGCCTGCCCCCGCGTCGATTCGACGCGAACCGGATACATGCTGTCGGCACGAGCCTTTCGACACCCGTCGGCCGTCACGGGCGGCCTCTTCTCGCTCCGGGACGACACGGTGCGGGCGTCGTATTCGGTCGTTGCGGGCATGGCATTCCTCGCTTCGAACGCGGCAGAACGTGCGGTCTGATTGCCACATCTTTGCACAAGAATAGCGAGACTGCCGGTTGTGACCCTCTCTGTAATGGCATGGGCGGCACGAACTGTGAATGTTCGGCAAGAAACTGGTGTTTCAGATGCACGCGATCGATTGCTGAAAGATGTCCGACAGGTATCCGAAAGTTTCGACTCGACCCGGATCGGCGAGCGGATCCCGGTCGACGCCGTCGCCGCATTGCTTTCGTATGAAAGCATTACGAAAATGCACATGTCGGAAGGAGTTCGGGGACTAGGGTGCGGAGGGATCTTTCAGTAACCGCATCATCACTGGTCACGAGTCTTCGACTCGCACAGTATTGGAGGGGATGGCGAGTGGTCGACAGGTCGGGCGGGAGTGTTTCGGGGATCACCTTGATGCCGCCGACGTTCGGGGAGCTGTTGCGCCGGTTGCGGCACGGTCGAGCGATCTCGCGGGAGAAGCTCGCGATCGGCGCGGGTGTGAGCGTCAGCTATCTCACCCATCTCGAGCGTGGTGAACGTGACCGGCCGACGCGGACCGTGGTGGACGGCCTGGTTCGTCACCTCGACGGTGTGCGGGAATTGGCGCGTCACGACCGCAGGCATCTGTTCGAACTCGCGGGCCTGGTCGAGACCGTCGTCCCGACCGTCGCGCAGTTGCGCGCCGAGATCACGCCGGATATGCGGCGTGCGCTCGACCTGCACGAGCCGTACGCGGCGGCGTATTTCGACTCCCGCTGGAATCTGCTCGCCGCGAACGTGACCGTCGGGGTTCTCTTTCCCGGATTGCGCGAGGAGGCCAATATCCTGCACTGGTTCTTCGGTCACGAACTCGCGCGGCGCGCGGTGGTCGACTGGGAGCGCGCGGTCGCGCTGTCGGTGGCGGGCCTGCGCGGTCGGATCGGTCGCTTGCAGGCCGGTGAGCATTTCGCCGGATTCCTGGGCGAACTCGGGGTGTATCCGGAGTTCCGCGCGCTGTGGGAGCGCGGCGACGTCACGTATTTCAGCGAGCACCCGCACCTGCGATTCCGTGATCTGACAACTGGCGAATGCCGCGATTACGACTTCCAGATCTACAACGTCGACAGCGGAAGCTATCCGGGATGGGTCCATTTCTTCGGGGCCAGGCCCGCGTAGTACGACTGTAACGTGTTCTAGACAATATCCTTATTCTGTCTTAGTCTCGACTCATGTCGACAGAGTTGTCTCACCGACCGCGCTTCGAGCCACGTTCCGGACAGAGTTGGCGTGACCCGTGGCCCATGTATCAGGCACTTCGCGACCACGATCCGGTCCACCACGTGGTCCCGGAGGACGATCCGAGCGGCGACTACTACGTGCTGTCGAGGTATTCCGACGTCTACGCGGCCGCCCGCGACGTCACCGTGTTCTCCTCCGCGCAGGGACTGACGGTGGACTACACCGATCTCGACGAGATCGGCATCCCGAGGCCGCGACCGTTCGTCTTCACCGACCCGCCCGACCACACCGCCTTCCGCAGACAGGTGATGAAGGGTTTCACCCCGCGTCAGGTCCGGTCGGTCGAACCCGAGGTGCGGGCGTTCGTCGTGGAGCGATTGGAGCGGCTGCGCGCGGCGGGTGGCGGCGATATCGTCGTGGACCTGTTCAAACCGCTGCCGAGTATGGTCGTCGCGCACTATCTCGGTGTGCCGGAAGAGGATCGGGCCCGCTTCGACGAATGGACCGATCTCATCATGGCCGCGTCGGCGGGTGGCAGCCCGATGGGCGCCCAGGAGGCCATCGGTGAGTTGATGCGGTATTTCAGCGGACTCATCGACCGTCGCCGCGTCGAACCGGGCGACGACACCATCTCCCATCTGGTCGCCTCGGGATTCGGGGCCGACGGTGACTACGAAGGCATCATCTCGATTCTCGGATTCGCCTTCACCATGATCACCGGCGGGAACGACACCACCACCGGCAATCTGGGCGGCGCGGTGCAACTGCTCGCCCGATACCCGGACCAGCGTCGGCTGCTGATCGACAATCCCGCGCTGATCCCTGACGCGGTGGAGGAGTTCCTGCGCGTCACCTCGCCGGTGCAGGGTCTGGCGCGCACCCTCACCCGCGACGTGGAGATCTCGGGCACCACCATCGCCGCCGGACGCCGGGCGCTGCTGCTGTACGCGTCGGCCAATCACGACGAACGCGAATACGGCCCCACCGCGGGCGAACTCGACGTGCTGCGCAAACCCAAGAGCATCCTCACCTTCAGCCACGGCAACCACCATTGCCTCGGCGCCGCCGCCGCCAGGATGGTCGCGCGGGTCGCGCTGGAGGAACTGCTCACGCGGTGTCCGGATTTCGGCGTCGACATCGAGAACGTGCGCTACGCCCCGGGCAGCTATGTGCGTTGGCCGGATCGGGTGCCGTTCGCGGCCGTGGCATGAGCGGTGGCATGAACGACTGGCTGCGCCCGACCCGCGCCGATATCGCCGCCGAGCAGATACTCGACGCCGCCGCGCGGCTTTTCGTCGAGCGCGGTGTGGCGAATACCGGGATGGGCGAGGTGGCCAAGGCCGCGGGATGTTCCCGCGCGACCCTGTACCGGTACTTCCCGAATCGGCAGTCCCTGCGAATCGCTTTCGTCCATCGCGAAGCGCGCCGCGTCGCCGCGGCCGTCGCACGGGAAGTCGCCGATATCGCCGACCCGCGCGAACGGGTCGTCACCGCGATGACGGCCTCGATCCGGTCGGTGCGCGACGACCCGACCCTGATCGCGTGGTTCACCGCCGGGGACGCGGGGATCGCCAACGAGATCGGGCAGACCTCCGAGGTCATCGAGGCGATCGCGGCCGGGCTGCTCGCCGATGCCGTCACCGACGATTCCCGTCGTTCCCGTTCGGCCAGGTGGGCGGCCCGGGTGATCATGTCGCTGCTCACCGCGCCGGGGCGCGACGGTGACGACGAGCGCGCGATGCTGGAACAGTTCGTCGCTCCCGTCGTGGTCGGGGTCGTGGAAAGCCCTGCGGCGCAGGGTTATCGGGACAGCTGACCGGATACCGGACGATAGCCGAGCCGGACATCGTGGGCGACCTCGCCACCCGCGACCGTGACCCGGCTCGTCACCGGCGGATAGCCGCGCGCGACGACGGTGTACTGCCCCTCGGGCAGATCGGGCACCACGTAACGGCCGTGCTCGTCGGTGCGGGCCGACGCGGTCATATCGCCCGCGGCGTCCAGGACGGTGATCTGGATATCGGCGACGGCCCGATCGTCGTCGGCCATGGCCGATCCGGCGAGTACCGCCATCGGCGCGAGGTCGACATCGTGGCGGAGCAGCCCGCTGTCGGGCACGGTGAGCGTCGCGGCGCAGGGACGCATGTGGTCGGCGATCGCCACGAGGGTGTAGGTGCCGGGCACCACGCCCCGGCACAGGTACTCGCCGTCGCCGGTGCTGACGGCGGCCCCGACCACCTCGCCGCCGGTATCGGTCAGGGTGATGGTCGCTCCCGAGATGGGAGTGCCCTTGCGGGCCGAGCGCACCTCGCCCGACACCTCGCCCGACCCGAGCAGGGGGACGTCGAGGCGTTGTTTGCGTCCGCCGACCGTGACACCGACGGCGGCGGGCTGATGTCCCGTCGTCGCCGCGATCAGGACGTATTCGCCGGGCGCGGGCGCGAGAACGGTGTAGGAGCCGTCGTCCGCGCCGGTCGTGCGCGCGCACTGGCGACCGCACTGGTCGATGAGGGTGAGCGCGACCGCGGCGACCGGATGGCCGTCCTCCCGGTGCACCCGCCCGGAGATCGCACAGCGCTCGGAGGCGCGGATCTCGGTCATCAGGTCGACCGAGGTCGTACCGAGGGAACCGGTCCCGCCGTTGCGGCAGGTCGCCCCGGCCCCCACCCGTTCCGGTTTCGCCATCATCTTGACCGCGGGCTCCTTGCGCATCGGCCCGTCCGCGCGGATCCGCCGGTCGGTATGACCGTGCTCGATGGTCTTCCGGGCGTCTTCCGCCATCGGCTCGACCAGCGCTGCCGCGACGCTCTGTAGCGGGATCTCCTTCATGAACAGCAGCACCGCGCCCGCCAGCACCGCCACGCCCGCGGCGACCAGGAAGACCGACTGCATGGATTCGGTGAAGCCGGTCAGTATCGGCACCCGCAATTCCTCGGGCAGCGCGGCGATGCCGTTGGTGCTGCTCTGCACGGTCGCCAACTGCGCGGCGTCGAAGCCGTCGGGGAGGCGTCCGCCGAACGCGTCGAGGATCCGGTGCGGCAGCAGGTTGAACAGGATCGTCAGGAAGACCGCGACACCGAGGGTGCCGCCGATCTGGCGGAAGAAGGTCGCCGTCGCGGTGGAAACGCCCATATCCGACGGTGATACCGCGTTCTGGGCGGCGATTATCAGCGTCTGCATGCAGCAGCCGAGCCCGAAACCGATGACGGCCCCGCAGGCGAGCGGCTGCCACAAGGGGCTGTGATAGTCCACGCCCGCGTGCAGGGCCGCGCCGAGCGCGATCATGAACGATCCGGTGACCGGCAGCATCTTGTAGCGGCCCGACCGCTTGGTGATCGTTCCGGCGATCTGCGAGCCGACCATGATGCCCGACACCAGCGGCAGCATCAGCAGACCCGCGGTGGTCGGCGTGTATCCGCGTACCACCTGGAAATACAGGGGGACCAGCACGATCGCGCCGAACATCGCGATACCGACGATGAAGCCGCCCACGGTGGCGACACTGAACGTCCCGCTGCGGAACAGTCGCAGCGGAATCAACGCCGCGTCCTTCATTACGAGTTCGACGAAGACGAACAGGGCCAGCCCGGCCGCGCCGATGCCGTAGCACAGCAGTGCGCGATCGGAATTCCATCCCCATTGCCTGCCCTGCTCGGCCACCAGCAGCAGCGGCGCCGCGCACAGTGTGAGCGTCAGCGCGCCGAACCAGTCGATGCGATGACGCTGACGCCGATGCGGAACATTCAGCACCTTCGCGACCACGAGGAACGCGATTACGCCGACCGGGACATTGACCAGGAACACCCACCGCCAGCCCTCGAGCCCGCCGAGTTCGGCGTAATGCGAGAAGAATCCGCCGAGCACCGGGCCGAGTACCGTGGCCGAGCCGAACACGATCATGAAATAGCCCTGGTAGCGCACCCGCTCCCGGGCCGGGACGATATCGCCGATGATGGTGAACGCCAGCGACATCAGACCGCCGGCGCCGAGTCCCTGGAACGCGCGGAAAGCGGCCAATTGGTACATCGAGGTCGCGAAGGTGCAGGCCACCGATCCGAGGACGAACAGTCCGATCGCCAGGAGATAGAACGGCTTTCGCCCGTAGATGTCGGCGAGCTTGCCGTACAGCGGTGTGGTGATCGTCGCGGTGATCAGGTAGGCCGTTGTCGCCCACGCCTGCTCGTCGAATCCGTGCAGACTGTTGGCGATCTGGACGATGGCCACGCTCACGATGTTCTGGTCGAGCGCGGCAAGGAAGATGCCTAGTAGCAGACCGGACAGTATCGTCATGATCTGCCGATGCGACAGCGTCGCGCTCGGATCCGGCGTGGTCGTGGTGGAATTCGTCATTGAAGAGCCCTGGTCCTGTCAGTGGTGTGTCCCCGACGGCATGCCCCGGCGGCGTATCCCGACGGCATGTCTCCGACGCTGTATCTCCGACGGTCTGTCTCGGAGGTGGAGCCGAGTGCTGCGAGCGAAATACCGACCGGCACGGATTTTCGGGCAAGCGGCCTCCCGGCGCATCGTCGCCCCTGGGCAGACGTGGCCGTACGGCACCCGCGAGTCCCGTTCCCCACCAGCAGATTTGATATGGGCGAACCAGCCGGTCGCGGTGGCCCACTATACATACCGATACCGGGTCGGAGGCCGTGTGGTCGGGCGACAGGCCGAGCGAGGTGTGTTCGCGGCCGACGGACCCGGACTACATTCGGAGCGATTGTTCCGGCGGAGGAGGATTCGCGTGCAGTACTACCAGGTGGCCGACGATGTGTTCTGCCTCCGAGGCACCGACGTCAATATGGTGCTCGCGCGCGAGGGCGGTGCGCTGACCTTGATCGACGCGGGATGGTTGAAGGACGCCGACGCGATCGAGCGGTCGGTGCGCGCGCTCGGCCACCGCCCGGAGGATATCGTCGCGGTACTGCTCAGCCATGCCCATCTCGACCACATCGGCGCGCTGAGGCATCTGCACGACCGCTACGGAATCCCGGCCTATACCGCCCCGGCGGAGGTCGGCCACGCGCGCGGCGAGTACCACGAGTCGGCGACACCGCTCGACGTCATCCGCCGTGCCTGGAAGCCGCGAACCCTGGCGTGGGCCGTGCGTATCGCCGCGGCGGGCGGCCTGCGCGAGAACAGCGCCCCGCATATCCAGCCGTTTCCCACCGAAGGCGCCTTGGATCTGCCCGGCTCGCCGGTGCCGGTCCCGTGTGCGGGCCACACCTCCGGACACAGCGCGTTCCACCTGCCCGCCGTGGGAGTCGTGGCCACCGGCGACGCCCTGGTCACCGCGCATCCCACCTCGAATATCGAGGGGCCACAACTGCTTCCGGATTTCTTCAACCACTCGACCGGCGGTGCGCTGGACGGCCTCGCCGCCTTCGACGCGATCGAGGCGGACCTGGTCGTGCCGGGCCACGGCCCGCTGTGGAAGGAAGGCATCCGGCGGGCCGCCGAGATCGCTCGCGGCCGAGCCGCCGGTAACTGACTATTCGTGCCGGAGCGGTGGGCTTCCCGCGCGGCGCGAGGCGGCCGTGTCGACGGCGGTGAACGCCGCCGCGGCGAGGATCAGGATCGCCGAAATCAGTAGTGCCATATCGAGTCCGTGGTGGAAGGCGACCTTTCCGGTCTCCAGTACCTCCGACACCTTCGACGCGTACCGGAGGTACGCGGTGATGTCGACACCTTCGGGGATGCGGCCGCGTTCGACGGCATCGATGGCGTCGGGCTGCAATTCGGCGGGCAATCCCAATTCGCTCATCCGGGTCCGCAGATCGGCGGTGAGGAACGAATTCACCACCGCGCCGAGTACGGCGACACCGACCGCCGAACCGACCTGGCGCATCGTGTTGGTCACCGCGGCGGCCATCCCCGAATGCCGCGCGGGCACCCCGGACAGCACGGACGCGGTCAGCGGCACGACGGCGAGACCGAATCCGGCCCCGGCCACCGCCATCGCCGCCGCGAGCGGCAGATCGTGCAGTGGGCCCGCGAGAACCCGTCGGGTCAGCAGGATCCCGCACGCCCCGACCACGCAGCCGATGATCATCGGACCGTGCGCGCCGCGCCACGCCACCCACGAACCCGCTGCCAGCGATCCGCCGACGATCGCGACGGCCATCGGCGCGAAGACCACCGCGGTGCGCGCGCCCGAATAGGACTGCATCACTTGCAGATACAGCGCGGTGAAGAAGAAGATCGAGAATATGCCGAAATAGACGGCGAAGGCGACGACGAGCGCGCCGCGCACCGCGGGCGGGCGCAGATACCGGAAATCGAGCAGGGGAGCGCGAGCCCGCGATTCGACGGCGACGAAACCGGCGAAGGCGAGCGCGCCGAGCGCGAACAACGACAGCACCGGGGCCGCGGTATATCCCCGATCCGCGCCCGCGGTCGCGGCGTAGATCACCGCCGCCAGGAATGTCGCGCCGAGCAGCAGTCCGGCTCGGTCGAAGGGGCCCGGATTCGGATCGACACTCTCCGGGACCGACCACGCCGCGGCGGCGAGTGCCCCCGCGCCGATGATCAGATTGAACCAGAAGATCGAGCGCCAGCCGAAGGTGTCGACCAGTGCGGCGCCCACCACCGGTCCGGCCGCGAGCGCCAGTCCCGACACCGCCGCCCACACCCCGATCGCCCTGGCGCGCGCCCGCTCGCGCGGGAAGATATGCCGCAGCACCGAGAGGGTGCCGGGTTCGGAGGCGGCGGCTCCGACCCCCATGACGGCTCGACCGGCGATGAGCGCGGGCGTGCTCGCCGCGAGTGCCGCGATCACCGATCCGGCGCAGAAGACGACGAGTCCGACGATCATGACCCGCTTGCGCCCCCAACGGTCACCGAGTGATCCGCCCGCGAGCATCAGACCGGCGAAGACCACCGTGTAGGCGTTGACCACCCATTGCAGCAGGACCACGTCGGCACCCAGCTCGCGCCGGATATCACCGAGTACGACGCTGACGATGGTGGTGTCGAGGAAGGTGACGAACAGCACGGTGGTGACCGCCGCCAGCGCGATCCGCGGTCGTGCCGTGTCGTGCGCGTCGTCCCTGGACCCCACGCGCACAGGCTACTGGCCGAAGTCGTCGGTCGGAGCTACCGTGTCGGGCAGCGTCACCGCACCGGCGAGGCGAAGTAGGGTTGTTGCGGTCGCCCCTCGGCGCGTCCGCGCAGTTCGGGACGGTGATCGCCACCCCGGAGGGCGTCCGGCACGGCTCGTCCCGGGGTCGTTCGAATCGCCTGCCGGGATGAGTCACAAGGCGTTGTGAATTACTCCAGCAGTTTCGGAACGCGTATTCAACTTTTCCATCGGCGCGAGAATCCGTAGCTTGCGCCGCCGGTGTCGACTTATCGTGGACCGGCGTCTCATCGACGAGGTGACAAGGAGTGGGAATGACGGTTTCAGACAGTAACTCGCTATTCGAGGACCTGCTGGTCTCGGCGAACCGACTGTCCTTCGATCCCCGAAACCCGGCTGTCTACGAGGTCGATCTCGATAACGAGGGTTCGTACGGAATGTCGCCCGAGTGGTCGCCGCTGTTCGGGACCCGGACCTGGGCCTCCCTGTCGGAAGCGGAGCGGTCGGAGCTCACCAGAAGTGAGGTCGCTCAGTATCTGGGCGTCGGTATCTGGCTCGAATTGGGACTACAGGTGGCACTGTTGCGGCGCAATCACAGCGCCGATCCGTCCCGGGCCGACGTCAGATTCCTGCTCAACGAATGCGCGGACGAGAATCTGCATTCGTTGATGTTCGTCAACGCCATCAGCAGTATCGGTGCGCGGTTCTACCCGCGGGACCGGTCGTTCGGCGTTTTCGGTTGGCTGTTCCGCACCTTCGCCTGGTCGGAGGTGGCATACGGAATCATTCTGGCGGGCGAAGAGATGTTCGACGTCATGCAGCGCGACTGGATGGCGAGCGACGATGTCGCCGCCCCGATTCGCCGCACGTCGTATATTCATGTCGTCGAGGAATCCCGGCATATGCCGTTCGCGCGGCGAAATATTCGCGATTGCCTCGCGGGTGCGTCGGCGTTGCGACGGTCGTTCAGCTCCCTGATCATCGCGATCGGAACTCATATCATCGCCAAAGGCCTGATCAACCGCCGGGTCTACGAAGACCTGGGATTCGACTGGGAGGTCGTGAAGCGTGAGATCGACGGCAGCGAGCATCACCGGATGATGTTCCGGAAAGCGGCCGAGCCGTTCATCGAATTCTTGAGCAAAGAAGGTCTGCTGACAGGCGGCGCTCGATGGATCTACCGCAAGTCGAACCTTCTCTAGAAATGTGAGCGATCTTGACCCACGTTATTCTGGGCCACTGCTGCAAGGATGCGTCGTGCGTGCGGGTCTGCCCGCAGAACTGCATCCATCCGGCTCCGGGCGAGGTCGGGTTCGACACCGCGGAGACGTTGTTCATCGATCCGCGGTCGTGTATCGACTGCACCGCGTGCGTGGAGGCGTGCCCGGCCTCCGCGATCAAACCCGCACGTGACCTCACCCTGCTCGAGCAGCGTGACGCCCGCCGCAACGAGGCGTTCTTCCTCGGCAGGACGATCATGTCCGGCGTGCCCGCGTCCAGGGACACCGACCGGAAGGCGCTCGGCAGCCCCGGCGGCCGCCTGAGCATCGCCGTCGTCGGTTCCGGCCCGGCCGCGCTGTATTCGGTCCGCGAGATTCTGCAACGGTCGGGTTCGGTGCGCGTCACCGTATTCGAGAAATTCGGCGAGACCGGCGGTCTGCTGCGTCGCGGGGTTTCGCGTCACCATCCGCGAGTTCGCGAGATGGATCGGTTGTACGACGTTCCGTTCAAGGACGATCGCGTTTCGGTCGTCTACGAGACCGAAGTCGGCGTCGACGTCTCGATCGAAGATCTCCGGCGAGATTTCGATGCCGTGATACTCGCCTGCGGCGCTTCCGAGCCCCGGTCGTTCGGCCCGGCGGATCCGGAACTTTCCGAGCGTTTCTACCAGGCCATCGATATTCTCTCCTCCGATAACCGAGGTCTTCCCGTTCCGATTCGCCCCGAAGGGCTCGGCCCGCGGTGTCTGGTCGTCGGTGCGGGGAATGTGGCGCTGGATATCGTCCGCTATATCGCCGAGCGTGGCAGCACGGATCCGGTCGATGACGCGGTGACCGATGTGGTGATTCTGGCCCGGTCGAATCGCGTGGCTTTCACCCCCGCCGCGTTCGACGAGATCGCGGATCTGGACAATGTGAACCTCGCCATCGATCGGGCCGGAACTCCGGTGGACATATTCGGCTCCGGCCGTTTTCTTCGGGATGTGCCCGGCCTTGGGTCGGTGGACCTCTCGGATCCCGACGATATCGCTGCGAAACCCGGACAGGTCCGGGTGACCTTCTCCTTCGGAAACGAAGTCGTGGATATCGGGCATTCGGATCGAGGGGCGGCCCGCATCGTGACCGCAACGGGGCGAGTATTCGAGTCGAGTTCCGTCATCGGTGCCGCGGGATTCCGAATGAAGGAGATGGACGGCGTTTTCATCGATGAGAACGGTGTGGTGCTCAATCGCCACGGACGGGTGATCTCTCCCCGAACGGGCGACGCCGTCGAAGGCCTGTACGTGACCGGTTGGGCGAAGCGTGGTTCGACCGGCGGAATCGGTGACAATCGGGTGTGCGCGGAAGAAACCGTCGCGCAGTTGGCCACGGATCTCGCGCGTATGTCACCCGGCGCGCTGTTCGAACGTTGACCGATCGCCGAGAGGCGGGCGAATATCCGCTGCGGTGTTCTCCGCCGGGCCGGATCCGTGGTATTCGACCGGATCCGGATTCGCCCGCCGATCAGGTCTGACCGGGGTCGTTGCGTCCGTGGTCGTAGGCGAGCAGGGCGATCGCCGCCCGGCAGATTCCGGTGGAGGTCGCCAGATCGATGGTCGTCAGCTGCGCGACACGCCGGAGCCGATGGTCGACGGTGTTGGGATGCACGTAGAGCCTGCGGGCGGTGCGTTGCCGGTTCATGTCGTTGGCGAGGTAGGCCCGCACGGTGTCGAGAAGTTCGGGATAGCTGCGCAGCGGATCCAGGATGGTGGCGATCCGCCGGGTCACCGACCCGCCCCGGGTGAGTTGGAACTCGATGTCGAGATCCGACATGTGGTACAGACCGGGCGCGCGCTGGCCCGCGTGGATCAGGGTCAGCAATTCGTGCGCCTGATCGGCCGATTCCGGTATCTGCTCGGTGCCGCTGATGACGACCGTCGCGGTGAGGGTGACCTCGGCGGATTCGGAGAGCTCGGCCAGTGTGTCGGCCTCGAAGATCGGGGCGGTCTCCTCGCCGAGCGGGACGAGCAGCGTGCCGCCGGTCGCGCTGAGGACGGCGAGGGCGTGCGGGGAGAAGACCGTCGCTATCGCGGCCCGTAGTCGGCGGAGTCGGCGCCGAGCCGCGACCGTGGCGGTCATGCTCACATCGTTGTCGTCGGGTATCGACAGCGCGACCACCTGGTACGAGTCGGCGACCTGCACACCGGCCTGGCGCGAGAGCGCGGCGCTACCTCGGCCGCTGAGCAGAGCCGAGGCCAGGGTCTCGGCGGCGGAATGCTGTTCCTTCGCGACCAGGAGTTGTTCGGCGACGTAGGCGTCGGAGGCGCCCGCGATGATCGCGTTGAGCATCTCGAGCATGAGATCGCCCGCGATCAGCAGTTCGTCGACGTCGGCCGCCTTCGCGGGCGCGGTCACCAGTCCGAACGCGACCCGCACGCCTTCGTGGCAGGCACGCAGGACGGTGCTGAGCGGCACGCCGTCGTGTGCCCACTGGGTCGCGGCCTCGCAGACGACGCCCAACTGGTCGGGGCCGGGTACTTCGCGCTTGTCCAGCATTTCGGTGACGAGTTCGAGGCAGGTCCGGGTGAGCTGGGTGACGTCTTCGCGTAACTGCTCGGCGGGCAGCGGGCCGGACGGGGTCACCGAGGTTTGGAAGGATCGGAGCACGTGTTCGGCGATCCGGTCCGCGTTGCGCAGCGGTGTCGATGCCGCGCGCCCGCCGATCCGCAGTACCGACCGGGACCGACCGTGGGGCCGGTGCGCCGTGGAGTAGGTCATGACGTGTCGCTCCCATGCCGTGCGGGCGTGCCAACCTGTGCCCGAATGGTTCGGATCACGCGAAAGTGCCGATGTACGCGCGCCGCGAACGCGGCACGACCACCCGGCGCAGTCTGACCTGAGAGTCGCCTCGGATTCGCGCTCGACCTCGGCGACATCGAGTATGGAAACTGCATTCTCTCTGGGGAGAATATAACAGTCTGATCCCAGAACGTACAGGGCCTCGGGAGAACTGTGTTCCGGGTTGCCCGAAGGTGCTTCGGCGCAGTTGGGACCGCATTCGCCCCGCATGTCCATCGAGGCCGATGTTTGCTGGTGCGAGCCTGGTGCGGTGCTCGCCTCGGCGGTTTGAGTCATTGCGAGAAAGATGTACTGACTATTTCACCATGTGGCAGCTGCGCGTATGTCGAATACGAGAATTACATTCTCATATGCTTTGTACGCGCTCGCTGTCCGGTAGCGCCGCGGTCGACGAGGCGGGACCGAACACGTCGTCCCAGTGCCGATCCAGCCGCTGTCGCGCCTGCGACACCGTCACCGCGCCGAGCCCGCCGTGCTCGTCCTCGGTGAGCAGATCCAGCTTCCGCAGAGTGCGCAGGCCGTCGCGGATCTCGAAATCGAAGGTGGTGTCCCACCGCTGCCGGAACCAGCCCTCGATCCGTTGATCGAGTTCCACGGCGGTGAGCGGGCGCTCGGCGGTGCGGAGGAAGTGGTAGGCCAGCACGGTCTCCTTCACCTCGGATTCCTCGGCGGCACCGAGCAGATGGTGGAAGACTCCGGCGTCGTTGTCCAGATTGCGGAAGTAGAGGTGTTCGGACAGCGTCTTCATCAGTTCGATCTTGCGGTTCTTGAACTTGGAGAACTGGCGCACCAGATAGCCGCCGAAGGCCGCCAGCCCGGCGCCGAGGGTGACGAGCGCGGTCTGATCCAGCCGCACCGATTCCTCACGGAGACCGACCCAGAACGCGAGCAGCAACACCAGCAGTCCCAGCGAGGCGACCAACTTGGTGACCAGCACGATGATCCCCGAGATCACCGCGGGCACGCCGATCAGCAACTTGTCCAGCGGTCTCATGCGCACGCGGACGCGCGGATACAGCATCTCGAGGTCGTTTCTCGGGACGTTCTGGAACAGTTTCAACAGAACGCCGCCGTTGGGCCGATCCCCGTCCGGCTCCGCGCGCTCGGTGAAGGCGATGTAGACCAGAACCTTGGAATAGCTGGTGAATTCGATGCTGCGTCGCCGCAACCCGTAGAGCGACTTCACCTGCTCGCTGCGCTGTGTCACTCCGCGCCGGAAGAACATCACGGTGTCGATATCGTCGTCGTCGACTTCCAGCCGCACCTTCACCAGGGAGTGTTCGGCGAAGGCGCGGTCGATCTCGGCGGCGTCGATGCGCGTGAAGTCGGCAGCCTCGGCGAGCGCGACGAGTTCACGTTCGACGATCGCCCGCGCCGCCGCCCGGTCCCGCGCTGTCGCCGCGCGGATCATCCGCACGTCCTCGGCCGGATCGACCAGTTGATAGGCATCGAGCGCGGCGTCACCGCGCGCGTGGAATCCGTAGTGCACCAGGGCCGCCAGCAGACGCGCGAACTCCAGGAACGATGCGCGCTCCCCGTCGGGCAACTCCTCGGCGCACAGCGAGATCACCGCGCTCTTGCGAAACGGCAGGAAGTGTTCGGTATCCATCGGCAACTCCTTGTCGGCGGGCGGGCCCGTCGGATTCCATCACGGCAGGACGCGGATGATCGACCGCCCCATGACCGTTCGGAATCCCGACACGGCGTGGGTGCTTCGGCGGCCCGCGATATCAGTCGGCGTTCGTCGGTGATCGGCGCGGTGACTCGGCCCACGGGGGTAGGGGTTCACGCGCGGAACACCACCGCTGCGGTACACCACGTAGTCGACCGTGCTGCCCGACGCCGGTACGCGCCGCGACAATCCCCCCGACGATCGCCGCCGTCGTATCCACATCCCCGCCGGCCTCGACGCACGCGGTGACGGCGGACGGATAGTCGTCGAGGAAGGTCGCCGCCGCCCACAGCGTGAACGGCACCGTGTCCGCGGCGCTGACCTGCGCGCCGTTGCCGAGCTGATACGCCGCTTCGGCGACCGATCGGCCCAGTAGTGTCCCGGCGCGTCGAATGCCGTCGGCGGTCCGTCCGTCGACCAGATACGGCTCGACCGCCCGCAGCAATTCGTCGGGCGCGCACGCGCTCGCACGGGTCGCCGCCGCGTGACTCGCCGCGACCGCGACCGCCATCGCGCCCACGATCGCTTCCGGATGCCGATGGGTGACCTCGGCGGACAGCGCGGCCTGCGCCGCCGCTCGGTCCGGGTCGCCCGCGAAATACGCACCGAGCGGCGCGACGCGCATCGCCGCGCCGTTGCCCCAGGATCCTCGCCCGTCGAAGCCCGCGCCCGCCGCGTCGGCCCACGGGCGTCCGTCGCGGATCTCGTGCAGCACGACGACCGTGCCCGCGCCGTAACCCCGATAGGGTTCGCAGCGCTCGGCGAACACGGCGGCGAGCCTGTCCCGGTCGATCCGGCCGTGTTCGCGGAGTTCGGCGTACACCGAACAGGCCATCTCGGTGTCGTCGGTCCACGGCCACGGAGGCGCGGGCGTTCGGCCCGCGAGAAATTCGGTCACGGAGGTGCCGGGGACGAAGAACTGAGCTCCCAGCGCGTCGCCGACGGACAGGCCGTCGAGGCTGTCACGGGCGGGATCGGTATTCGGCATGCGGGAGTAATCCTGCCAAGCGGGACTGTCGTCCGCAAGACGCTCGCCCCCGCGCGCGAAATCGCCGGCTGGTCAACGCTCGGTATCGGTTCCCGCGCTCGCCGCCGGGGCGAACAGGGGCGGGAGGAAGTGGATCATCAGCGTCGACCAGGTGAGGTGGGTGATCATCGGCGCTCGCACCCCGCCGGTCCAGCGGCGTTGCGCACCGAACAGGGCGCCCATCACGGCTGCGGCGAGGACGAGGGCGGGATTGCGGGTGGCGGCGGTGGTGCCCATGTAGACCAGGGTCGACACCGCGATCGGACGTTCGGGGACGGCGGCGTAGACGGCGCCGCGGAAGAAGATCTCCTCGGCCGCGCCGTTGGCGAGTGCGATCAGCAGCACCGGAGGAGTCGAGCCACGTTCGGCGTACTGGAGGACACCCGCGATCGCGTTGCGCAGGAAGGGGATCCGCCGGACGACCAGCGCACAGCCGTAGAAGACGCCGAAGGCGCCGACTCCGATGACGACCGGGGTGAGCACCTGCCGCTTCGACGGTCCGGCCGCGGGCGGTGTCGCGGCGAGGCCGCCGAGGGTGAAGGTGGCGGCGGTGGCGAGGGTGAAACCGTAGAACTCGGCGCTGTCGGGTCGCGAGGCCAGCGACGCGCCGAGCAGTCCGGTGCCGACGCCCCAGACGCCCGCGGTCGCGAGCCGATACCGGTCGCGTCCGTCGGTCATCCTGCGCCACGGACGTTTCGCGCTGCGGTTCATGAGGAGGGCCGCACTCCCGCCCGCTCGGCGAGGGCACGCAGTACCGCGTCGTCGTAGCCGATCGGCTCGAAGGGCACCAGCTCCCTGATGGCGGTATCGCGGACGAGCACCTCGTTGACCATCGAGTCGACCAGTGAGCGTCCGGTGCGGTTGTCGACATCGGTGACCAGCGACAGCCACGCCGACGACAGCCGTGGCGACAGCAGGGGAACCGGAACGACCAGCAGCGGCCTGCCCTCGATCCCGGCGACCCGGCGCAGCATATCGATGTATTCCAGGACATCGGGTCCGCCGATGTCGAAGGTGCGCCCGGTCGCTTCCTCCCGGTCGAGGACGCCGACCAGGTATCGGATCACGTCGTCGACCGCGATCGGCTGGGTCCGGGTCCGCACCCAGCGCGGGGTCACCATCGCGGGCAGGTGTTCGACGAGTTGCCGGGTGATCTCCCAGGAGATGCCGCCGTGGCCGACGATGATCCCGGCGCGCAATGTGGTGACGGGAACGCCCGCGGCGCCGAGCAGTCCTTCGACCTCGCGGCGGCTGCGCAGATGCGCGGACAACTGGTCGCCGTCCTCGCCGAGGCCGCCCAGGTAGATGATGCGCCCGATACCCGCCTCGGCGGCGGCTCGCCCGAAATTGCGCGCAGCCTCGGCATCGCGGCGCTCGAAATCGGCCGCGGCCAGCGAATGGACGAGGTAGTAGGCGGCCTCGATTCCGTCCATGGCCGCGCGCAGCGATTCCGGGTCGCCGACGTCACCGCGTACCGGCGCACCCGCGCCCCGGTAGGTGTCGGGATGCCTGGTCATGGCGCGGACCGTGTGCCCGGCCTCCTCCAGCGCCGGGCACAGTCGCCCACCGATGAAACCTGTCGAACCCGCGACGAGCACGGTCATCTCGCATCCTCTCCGTGACGGGAGCGGACCGGGCCGGGCCGACCCGGGGTGGTGCTCCTGCCACACTACTGAGACCGGAGCGCGCCGCGGGCGTCGATCACAGGGTGCGCGCGATGATCTCCTTCATGATCTCGTTGGTACCCGCGTAGATCATCTGTACGCGGCTGTCGACCCACATCCGTGAGATCGGGTACTCGGTCATGTAGCCGTACCCGCCGTGCAGTTGCAGACATTCACTGGCCACCGACAGCGCGCGGTCGGTGGTCCACCACTTGGCCATCGCGACGGTGGGAATGTCGAGTTCGCCCGCGATGTGCTTGACGATGCAGTCGTCGGCGAACACCCGAGCCACCCTGGCCTCGGTCGCCACCTCGGCGAGTTTGAATTTGGTGTTCTGGAAATTGAAGACGCTGCGGCCGAACGCCTCGCGCTCCTTGGTGTAGCGCACGGTGTGCTCCAGCGCCGCTTCCATCCCCGCCACCGAACCGACGGCGATGATCAGCCGTTCCTGCGGCAATTGCTGCATGAGCTGGAAGAAACCCTGGCCCTCGGCGGCGCCGAGCAGGTTGGTGACCGGGATCCGGACGTCCTCGAAGAACAGTTCGGAGGTGTCCTGGCCCTTCTGCCCGATCTTGTCGAGCACGCGGCCGCGACGAAAGCCGGGACGGTCGGCCTCGACGAGCACCAGGCTGATGCCCGCGGCGCCCTGGCTGGTGTCGGTCTTGACGACGACGATGATCAGATCGGCTTGCGCGCCGTTGGTGATGAAGGTCTTCGATCCGTTGACGACGTACTCGTCGCCGTCGCGGATCGCCTTGGCCTTGACGTTCTGTAGGTCGGATCCGGTGCCGGGCTCGGTCATGGCGATCGCGCCGACCACTTCGCCGCTGGCCATCTTCGGCAGCCACGTCTGTTTCTGTTCTTCGGTGCCGTAGTGCAGCAGGTAGTGCGCGACGATGCCGTTGTGCAGGCTCTGACCCCACGCGGTGTCGACGACCCGTGCCTGCTCCTCGATGAGGACGGCCTCGTGCGCGAAGGTGCCGCCACCGCCGCCGTACTCCTCGGGGATGGACAGGCAGAGCAGGCCGAGTTCGCCCGCCTTGTTCCACAGCTCCCGGTCGACGTGATGCTGCTGGATGTACCTGTCGACGTTCGGTGCGACCTCCTTCTCGAAGAACGCCCGCGCGAGGTCGCGCAGCGCGTCGAGATCGTCGTTCATCCACGGGGACCGGTGCGCGGTCATCGAGACTCCTCAGGCTCGGCACAGCA
This sequence comes from Nocardia noduli, assembly GCF_019038455.1. Classification (NCBI taxonomy): domain Bacteria; kingdom Bacillati; phylum Actinomycetota; class Actinomycetes; order Mycobacteriales; family Nocardiaceae; genus Nocardia; species Nocardia noduli. Next base: position 126,930 of record NZ_JAFMPL010000006.1, on the reverse strand, counting down.
CTGGGTACATATTTGTAACCAGAATTAGCGGGTACAGTGTGTCCCATATGACGCCGGGAGGCAAGGAATACGTCTGAGCGGCCCGAAAGGTCGGCTAGCGTGATCGGTGTGACAGATCAGCGCTGGACCGATACCGCCGTCACCCGGCGTTCGGGCAATCGCGGCGAAGACCGTCGCATGGCCATCATCGATGCCGCCGTCGCCGCCATCGAGGAGCAGGGGCCCAACGCGCTCACCGGCCAGATCGCCGATCGCGCCGGTCTCAACCGCACCCACTTCTACCGGCATTTCGCGAGCAAGGAAGAACTGGATCTGGCCATCGCCCGGCGCGCGCACGAGGAGTTGACCGAACGCATCCGCGCCGCGCTCGCGATCGACGGCACCCCGCTCGACATCATTCGCGCACCGGTCGCCGAGCACGTCGGCTGGGCCAACGAACATCCCAACCTGTACCGGTTCCTGCTCGGGCGCAACTATCGCCGCGGCAACGACGATCCGAGTGTCGGCGGCAGCGCCTTCGCCTCCGAGATCTCGGCCGCCGCCACCCGCTACATCCCGCGTTTCGGCGCCGACCGCGCGGCCGCGGACCGGCTGGTCGTGGCGCTGCTCGGTCTCATCGACGCCTCGGTGCGCTGGTGGTTGACCCATCGGGGCAGCACCGAGCAGGAATTGGTCGAAACCCTCGTCGTGGAATCGTGGTTGCTCATCGACCATCGCCTGCGCGCGCTCGGCATTGCCATCGATCCCCGCGCGCCGCTGCCGCCCCCGTGACGTTCAGCGTCGGCCGAACGCGTCGATCGCTCGCATGATCGCCTGTCCCATCGCCGCGCTTCCGGTGTGCCCGGCGTCGTCGACGATCTCGAGTCTCGCCTCCGGCCACACCTTCGCCAGTTCCCACGCGGTGGTCAGCGGCGAGCCGAGGTCGAGTCGGCCGTGGACGAGCACGCCGGGAATGCCCGCGAGCGCGCCCGCCTCCTGGAGCAGTTGCCATTCGGTGAGCCATGCGGCATGGGCGAAATAGTGCGCGCAGATCCGCACCATGGCCAGCATCGCGGTCTCGGACTTCGCGCCGTACTGGCCGGGAGAGCCCAGGTTCTCGTGCGCGATGACGGCGTCCTCCCACGCGCACCACTGCCGCGCGGCCCGCATCCTGACGTCGGGGTCGGGATGTCGCAGCAGGCGGTCGTAGGCGACGACGAGGTCGCCGTCGCGGTCTTCGGGCGGGACACCGTCGCGGAAGATCTCCCATTCGGCGGGTAGCAGCCGGGCCAGCCCGTGGTAGAGCCAGTCGATCTCCTCCAGTCGCGTCATGGTGACGGCGACGAGCACGATCGCGTCGACACGTCGCGGAAACCGCTCGGCGTAGGCGAGTGTCAGTGTCGCGCCCCAGGATCCGCCGTACATCAGCCAGCGCTCGACGCCGAGATGTTCGCGCAGTCGTTCCATATCGGCGAGCAGATGGTCGGTGGTGTTGCACGCGAGGTCGACATCGTGCCCGGAGGCATGCGGGCGACTCTCGCCGCATCCGCGCTGATCGAAGAGGATGATCCGGTAGACGTCGGGATCGAAGGTCCGCCGCGATCCGCGGGTGCCGCCGCCGCCCGGCCCGCCGTGGACGACGACGGCGGGCTTGCCCTCGGGATTTCCGCTTGTCTCCCAGTAGATCTCGTTTCCGTCGCCGACGTCGAGCAGGCCGGAATCGTACGGTTCGATCGGCGGGAAGCCGAGCGCGGGCGGGGTTTCGGCGGTCTCTCGGGTTGTCGCCATGAGGTCCATCCTGGCCGTCGGCGCTCGGACACGCCAGGCGCGCGTTGTCGGGGGATGACGGCGCCGCGGCGCGTACCTGATAATATAAGTAGAAACTTATAAAAGGAGGTTGTCATGACATTGCTGACCGATCCGGCCGCCGTGGCCGGCCTGGTGACCCGCGAGGTCCGCTCCGGCTCGCGCGCGGGCACGCCGACGCGGATCGCCGTGGCGCGGCGCACGTACCCGACCGACCAGGCCGATCTGTGGGACGCGCTGACAAACGCCGAACGGCTGCCGCGCTGGTTCATGCCCGTCAGTGGCGAATTGCGGGTGGGCGGGAGCTATCAACTCGAAGGCAACGCGGGCGGTGTCGTCGAAGTGTGCGAGGAGCCGAAGCGGTTCGCGGTGACCTGGGAAATGGGGCCGCAGGTGTCGTGGGTGGAGGTGAACCTCAGCCCCGAGGGGGAGGGCACCCAGCTCGAACTGGTGCACGAGGCCGAGGTCGATCCGGAATTCTGGACGCAGTACGGACCGGGCGCCGTCGGCGTGGGCTGGGATCTGGCGCTGATGGGACTCGGACTGCATCTGTCGACCGGCGAGGCCGTCGATCACGCGGCGGCGGAGGAACTCCACACCACCCCCGAGGGCATCACCTTCATCAGGACCTGCGCGAGCGGCTGGGCGGACGCGGCCATCGGCGACGGTGACGATCCCACGGAGGCGTATACCGCCGCCGAGCAGACCATCGTGTTCTACACCACCGTTCCCGAGGACGGTCCCGAGTCCTGATGACGGCGGCGGCGAAGATCTTCGAGGCGCTGGGCGATCCCGTCCGCCGCGGCATCCTCGAACTGGTGGCGGGCGGCGAGATGTCGGCGGGCGCGGTGGCCGAGGCCGTGCGCGCGTACGCGCCGATCTCCCAGCCCGCCGTTTCCCAGCATCTGAAAGTGCTGCGGGAGGCCGGGATCGTGACCGTTCGGGCCGAGGGCACCCGCCGGATCTACGCGATCGACACCGCCGGGATCGAGGTCGCCAGGACGTGGTTGGGCGGCCTCATCCCCTCGATCGAACTCTTCGCGCAGCCGCTCGACGCACTCGCCACCGAGGTCGCCCGTGGAAAACGCGCGGCGCGCCGAGCCGGGTACGAGCACGATCGGGGAAGCGCCGGAGGTGAGGACGAGGGCGGATCGCGGCGGTTGGGTTAGATTTCCTCCGGGTGCTCGGCGATGGTCGTACCGGGTCGACGCCTAGCATCGGAAGAGAAGATGCTGGTCATCGGCATCGGGTCGATCGCGTGCGGTCGGCACCGAATGCGGTGAGCGGTGATCACGAGTCACGGAGGTTATCGAGATGACATCGCCGAGAAGGTTCGGTGCGCCCGATGCGAAGAATCGCACGGTCCTGCTGGACGCCGCCGAGCAGCTCATGCTCGACGAGGGCTACGCGGCCGTCACCTCGCGCGCTGTCGCTCGCAAGGCGGGCCTGAAGTATCAGCTCGTCTACTACTACTTCCGGACCATGGACGATCTGCTGCTGGAAGTCTTCACCCGCCGCGCGGAGGAGGGCCTGGCGCGGCAAGCGGTCGCGCTCGCCTCGCCCAACCCGCTGCGCGCGCTGTGGGAATTCAACACCGAGGCCGCGGCCGCCGCGCTCACCATGGAGTTCGCCGCATTGGCCAACCATCGCAAGGTGATTCGGGCCGCCATCACCGACTATTCGAATCGCTTCCGCGAAGCCGAGATGGTGGCGCTACGCGAATTCATGGAGAAGTACGACGCGCAGGAGAAGACCTGGCCCGCGGAGGTCGTGGTCGTCGCGCTGTCGGGTGTCTCACGGTTTCTCATGCTCGAGGAATCGCTCGGGGTGCACGGCGGACATGCCGAGACCATGGAATTCGTCGAGAAGCGTTTGCGTCAGATGGACGAACCGAGTTCGACCACACCGTGATTCGAGTATTCGATCGCCTGTGCCGCGACGTCGGGACGCAGGCGATCGACTCGGTCGACCCGGGTACGGGTCAGTGGTGCATCGCCGGTGCGGGACGTGAACTCTCCCTGCTCCCGGCGGGCGTTTCCGGTGCGAACCGCACGCGGCTGTCGTGACGCTCGCGCGGTTTCATGGCCGTGGCGACGAGCAGCAGCAGTGCGATGACGATGACGGTCGTGATGAGTCCCCAGAACAAGACGTGTTCCCGCTTCCTCGAACCGGTCCGGGCAGGCGGCCCTCCGGTGGTTGAATTCTGATCTGGCACAGTTACTTCGACGCCGTTGTCTGGTTCGCTGATTCTGTCACAGAGGTTCCGGCGGTGGGGCGGCGAACCGGCCGTCCAACAACGCCGAGCGTTCGTCGAACAGTCCGGCGTTCTCCGGCGCGGCACGCTGGCGCGCACGTCGCAGCATGGTCCGCAGACCCGCGACGACCATCGGCGAGCGGGCGACGAAGAGGATGTCGTCGACGCCGGTCCGGAGGAATTCCTCGCATTCGGGCAGGGGGATGACGAGTCGCGGCACGCCGTCCCGGTCGGTCAGGCGCAGCGGTCCGTGCGGCATCGCCGCCACCCGTCCGAGCAGGTCACCCAACCCGTCGAAGGTCTGCACCGCCGTCGCCGGATCGTTCACGGCCGCCGACAACGCGCGTAACGCGACGTCGGCGAGCAGGCGGAAAGCGAACAGCGGATCCTGTTCGAAGGTGCGTTCGTCGCCGAGGGTCAGCCCGCGCAGGACGACGTCGCCGGGAAGTGCACCACCGTGCACATCGGCGACGGGATCACCGAAATGCAGTGTGGCGCCCGGAGCTTCGCGCAGCACGATGACCACGTCGGCGGATCGGGCCGCGTCGACCAGCCGCTCGGTCCGCACCCGCTGCAACACCGCGGGCGGATGGGGCCAGGTGACGGTGGCGCGCGGCGGCGGCAGTGGGGCCGCAGCGACCTCGGTGCCGTCGCGGACGTAGAGGGCGTCGAGCACCCCGCGCCCGCGCGCGGCGATCGAGCCGAGCGCGGGCGCCAGCTGAATGGCGGAGAAGGCGCGCAACTGCAATGTCCGCAACAGCGCGATCAGTACGAGCAGCAACAACATCGCGAGTATCGGCACGGCCACCGAGACATCGGCGCGCTTGCCGATGCTCAGGGCGGCCGTGACGCAGAACACGACGAGGCCGACGGCGAAGCCGAAGGTACGCCAGACGATCGGGTCGTCGCGGAACAGCATCAGCCGCGGCGAGAACGTGGTGCTCACCCACTGGACGACCAGGAACAGCACGGAGAAGATCAGCGCCACCGCACCGAGGAGTCCGAGTCCGATCGCCAGCAGCGTGTCGATGACCTGGGCGGACGGCGCGCGCGGCCCGCGACCGATTCTCGGTACCGACGCGCCCGCGCCCAGCCCGGCCAGGACGAAGACGAGCTGGGTCACCCCGGCGCGCAGGCGACGGCGCGCGCGGATCACCCGGGTGGGCACCGTCGGCCCACCGGCTCGACTGCCGGGGCGCGACGCCCCGGCGGCTTCGAGACAACGACCATGCGCCGTGCTACTCGCGCGAGAGCATGGCGACAGCCTCGCGCTCGAGATCGACGTAGGGCTCGCCGCTGACATCGACGGCGACCCGGTGCAGGGTCCCGCCGGTGAACGACCACGGGAATTCACCCGAATAGTCGTCGGTGACGGCTTCGGCGTTGTCGCGGCCCGCGTGCAGGCCCGTCCCGGCGATACTGAATTTGCCCGGCTGAGTACGGATTCGGCCCTCGCCGACCTTGCGATCACCGTAGTAGAGGCTGATCAGCCCCTGGGCGGTGCCGGGCGGATCCTCGCCGTCCTTGTCGAAGGACGCGGCCAGGATCAGGTCGCGGCCGGTCGGCAGATCCTCGGTCGCGCTGATCCGCTGTTCCTCGCTGCCGAGGAAGTTGTAGACGTAGTGCAGACGATTGTTCTTCACATAGAGCGCGTGCCCGCCGAATCGGCCACCCTGGGAGAACAGCACACCGGAGGCGGTCGGACCCGGCAGGTCGACCAGCGCGCCGATCGAGTAGGAGCGGTTGCGGATGTTCACCGCGACCGACTCCGGCACCTCGGCGCCGCCGGGGCGGTACACGTAGCGGTTGCGCGGTGGCGCGAGCTGGGGACGGGTGGTGGTGAGGATCTCCACGGCCGAGCGGTCGTCGAGCGGGAACGCCTGGTTCACGCCCGCCTCGTAGAACCACAGCCCGATCAGTTCGGCGAGTCTGCCCGGTTCCTCGGCGGCGAGATCGTGCATCTCCGAGCGGTCCACCTCGGTGTGGTACAGCTCCCAGGTGTCGTCGGGGAAGTTGCTCCAGCCGCTGAGCGTGGGGTGGGTGGTGACGGCCTTCCAGCCGTCGTGCCAGATCCCGCGTCCGCCGAGCATCGAGTAGAACTGCGTGTGCTTGGCGGTCGGGATATTGGCGGCGTCGAAGCTGTAGCGCATGCTCACGCCCTGCAACGGCACCTGGGTGTGGCCCTTGACCATGTCGGGCAGTTCGATGCCGAGGCAGTCCAGCAGGGTCGGCACCAGATCGACGGCGTGGTGGTACTGGTCGCGGATCTCACCGTGGGCGTTGATCCCGGCGGGCCAGGAGATGACGCACGGGTCGCAGGTGCCACCGTTGAACGAGTACCGCTTCCACATCTTGAACGGGGCGTTGAACGCCACCGCCCACCCGTTGGGGTAGTGGTTGTAGGTCATCGGGCTGCCGAGCTGGTCGAGTGCGGCCATATTCTCGGCCAAGTCGTCCGGGACGCTGTTCGCGATCTTGTTCTCGTTGACCGAGCCGTCCGAACCGCCCTCGCCGCTGGCTCCGTTGTCCGAGACCACGACGATCATGGTGTTGTCGAGTTCCTCGATACTCTCCAGATAGTCGAGCAGTCGCCCGATCTGATCGTCGCAGTGCGAGAGGAATCCGGCGTACACCTCGGCCATCCGGGCGAACAGTCGCTTCTCGTCGTCGTCGAGGCTGTCCCACGGGCGGGTGTAGTCCAGCGGCGGGAACGGCTGACCATCCGGCCCGCTCCTGGTATCGGGGGTGCCGATCGGATTCAGCGGCGGCAGTTCGGTGTTCATCGGGACCAGGCCCATCTGCTTCTGCCGTTCCAGGATCTCCGCGCGCATCGCCTCGTAGCCCGCGTCGAACCGTCCCCGGTAGCGCTCGATCCATTCGCGCGGCGCGTGATGCGGCGCGTGCGCGCAGCCGGGTGCGTAGTAGAGGAATACCGGACGGTCCGGGGCGATGGACTTGACGTCATCGATGTACTCGATGGCCCGGTCGGTGATGTCGACGCTGAGGTGGTAGCCCTGCTCCGGCGTCGACGGCTGTTCGACGGGATGGTTGTCGTGCACCAGATCCGGATACCACTGGTTGGTCTCCGCGCCGAGGAATCCGTAGAAGCGCTCGAAACCGCGACCGACCGGCCAATTGCGTTTGGTGGACGCCAGATTCATCTCGTCCTCGGCGCACAGATGCCATTTGCCGACCATCGCGGTACTGAAACCCTGGTCGACCAGGACCTCGGCGAGAGTGGCGCATTCCGGGGGAATGTGGCCGTTGCCGCCGGGGAATCCGACCGCGGCCTCACTGATGCAGGCCATGCCGTTGGTGGTGTGGTTGCGGCCGGTGAGCAGACAGGAACGGGTCGGCGAGCACAGCGCGGTGGTGTGCCACTGGCTGTAGCGCAATCCGTTGGCGGCGATCCGGTCGATATTCGGCGTCTCGATCGGGCCGCCGTAGCAGCTCATCGCGCCGAAGCCGACGTCGTCGAGCACGATGTAGACGATATTGGGCGATCCCGGCGCTGCCTTGGGCTGCTCGTAGGGGCCCCAGTCCGGGATCGAATCACGGATATCGAGGTTGACCACACCGCGGAAAGGAACTGCCATTGGTGTTCTCCTCATTGATGGACGGCCCCCGACGGTTCGCCCCCCGATCGAACGTAAGCGCCCACCTTCCGGCCCGCCTCACCCACGATGGGTGAGAACAACTTTCGGGTTTCGAAACCGGGAGTTGTCCGCTACCGGGCTTCGAACACGGTCGACCAGTCGTCCTTCATGCTGACCACCGTCCAGCCTTCGGCGTCGGCCGCTTCGAGTGCCTGCTCGGAACCCGACTCGTAATCGAACTCGCGGTCGGGGTCGTCGTGGAGCACCAGCATCCGCAGCGACGGAACACCGTCGCGCTCGGTGAATCGCAGCATCGGGATATCCCCGTTGGTATTTCCCACGGCGAGCAGGGGGCGTCGGCCGACTCGGCTCCAGATGCGCACGGGTTTCTCCGGACCGTCGTCGAGGAAATCCAATTCCGCGGTGTGGACGACCGTGCTGTCCTTCCATGCCAGCGAGACGCTGCTGCCGATGACCCGTTCACGGGGGATGCCGTACATCTCCTGACTGATCGGCCGCATGAAATCGCGACCACCGCCGGAGGCGATGTAGTTGGCGAATCCGTTGGCTTCGAGCGCGCCGAGCAGTTCGACCATCGGCGCGTAGGCGCACGCGGTGTACGGGCGGGCGAGCGTCGGGTGTTCGGTGGTGCGCAGGAACCGGTCGGCCTGGGCCTCGAATTCCTCCACGGTGACTCCGGCGAACGCCGTGAGCATTCCGGAAGCCAGGACCGCGACCTCGCTGTCGTCGCCGCGATAGTGCTTGGTGATCACCTCGTTCAGCCAGTCGTAGTCGCGCGTGTAGGCCGCCTGCCAGGGCTGGCGAGTCCGAAGGGCGGGCACCTTCTCGCACATCGCGACCAGCCGACGCAGGATGAAGTCGAGCTGGATCGGCATCGGCTTCTCACACCACAGCGTGCCGTCGTTGTCGAAGACGGCGACCCGATCCTCGGGCGGTACGCCCTCGGCCGCCACCCGCTCCACGAAATCGAGCACGGCGCGTTTGGCCGCACCCTCCCGCCAGCTGGGCAGCGGGTCGCCGCCCGGAGCCGCTGCCGGGGAACTCGAGGAGGCGCGGACGGTAGCCGCCGCCGGATTTTCCACCACCATGGACCGACTCCTTGTTCGAGCTGCCGAGGCACTGGATGCGACTGTGGCGCAGTCGTGGAACCACGGGCATCACCCCCTACGGGTGACACGCGCCGATACGGCCGCGGTTCACCCGTGCCGTGCGAGGGATTTCGGGGCCGCGGCGGTCACACTGGGCGCACAGGCCGGAGTCTTCGTCGACGGGTGGAGAGTGGGACCGCATGAGTAGTGGAGTCGCGAACGGGCTACGACACGACGACCATCGGGGCGACGCACCGGGTGCTCGGACAGCTCCTGACCCGGCCGCGCACCGCGGGATGGTGTGGATCGACGGCGGTACCTTCACCATGGGCTCGGACAGCCACTATCCCGAGGAAGCGCCGACGCACCGGGTGTCGGTCGGTGGATTCTGGATCGATCCGCGACCGGTGACGAATGCCGAATTCGCCCGGTTCGTCTCCCGCACGCGCTACCGCACCGTCGCCGAGCGGACGCCCAGCGCCGCCGACTATCCCGACGCCGATCCCGACCAACTGGTCGCGGGCTCCTCGGTATTCGTCAAGCCGGACCGGCCGGTGCGGATGGACCTTCCGTACCAGTGGTGGCACTGGGTCCCCGGCGCGGATTGGCGGCATCCGCAGGGGCCTGGCACCTCCGTCCGCAAGCGGCCCGACCACCCCGTGGTCCACATCGCCTGGGACGACGTCGTGGCCTACGCCGAGTGGGCGGGTAAGGAGGTGCCGACCGAGGCCGAATGGGAGTACGCGTGCCGAGGCGGACTCGACGGCGCGGAGTTCGCGTGGGGCGACGAATTCACACCGGGGAACACGCTGATGGCCAATACCTGGCACGGCGAATTCCCGCACCACAACACGCGCGTGGACCGATTCGAGGGCACATCGCCGGTGGGTTCCTTCCCACCCAACGGCTACGGCCTGGTGGATATGGTCGGCAACGTGTGGGAGTGGACCCATGACTGGTACACCGCCCACCAGGGGCAAGCGCACGCCTGCTGTGTCGCCGTCGATCCCAGGGGCGGCACCGAAGCCGACAGCGTCGACCGGGCACAGGCCGACCGGGCACAGCCGCGGATCGGCCGCCGCGTCATCAAGGGCGGCTCACATCTGTGCGCCCCGAACTATTGCAGGCGGTACCGGCCCGCCGCCCGGATGGCCCAGGCCGTCGAGACCTCGACGTCGCACCTGGGCTTCCGGTTGATCATCCGGCCCTGAGCGGGCCGGTCCTACGCCGTCAGAGACCGCCGAATCCGGCCAGCGGGCTGGTGTCGCACGCGCGATCGGGCGCGACCATCACCGCGGTCGCCCGCGACGGCGCGGGCAGGCCGAGCGCCACCGACTTGCTGCGGCGCTTACCGGTGCGCGAATGGTCCTTGTCGGGCTGGGGCCGGTTGGCGCCCGCGCCGACCAGTGCCAGTTCGGCATTGCCGCGCACGCATTCCGGATCGGGACCGTCCAGCGGCAGGCCGGTGAAGAATTTCGCCGCCATGCAGCCGCCACGGCAGGAATCGAACGCCGAGCACGAGGTGCAGCCGCCACCCGTCTGCGGTTCACGCAGACGGGTGAACAGTTCCGAACCGCGCCACACCGTTTCGAACCCGCCCTTGTCTCGGACATTGCCCGCGAGGAACTCGTCGTGGATGGCGAACGGGCAGGCGTACACATCGCCGACGGGATCGATGAGGCAGACCACGCGACCGGCGCCGCACAGGTTCAGGCCGGGCAGCGGGGTGGAGCCGAGCGCGTTGAGGTGGAAGAACGAATCACCGGTCAGCACCTTCTCGCCGTTGGCGATCAGCCAGTTGTAGATGACCAGCTGCTGGTCGGCGGTGGGATGCAGATCCTGCCAGACGTCGGCACCGCGACCGGAGGGCCGCAGCCGGGTGATACGCAGTTGCGCGCCGAAACGGTCGGCGATGGCCTTGAACTCGTCGAGCTGACCGACATTCTGGCGGGTCATCACCACCGAGATCTTGAATCCGGTCTTGCCCGCCGCCGCGAGATTCTCCATGGCCTTCCACGCGGTGGCGAACGAGCCCGCGCCGCGCACGGCGTCGTTGACCTCGGCGGTCGCGCCGTCGAGTGAGATCTGCACGTCGACGTAGTCACTGGCGGCGAGCTGTTCGGCCCGCTCCGGGGTGATGCGCACGCCGTTGGTGGAGAATTTGACGCCGACACCGTGGTCGACCGCGTAGTCGAGCAGTTCCCAGAAGTCCTGGCGCACCGTCGGTTCGCCGCCGCCGATATTGACGTAGAACACCTGCATGCGCTGGAGCTCGTCGATCACGGCCTTGCATTCTTCGGTGCTCAGCTCGCGCGGGTCCCTACGGCCCGACGAGGACAGGCAGTGCGTGCACGCCAGGTTGCAGGCGTAGGTCAACTCCCAGGTCAGACAGATGGGGGCGTCGAGGCCGTATTCGAAATGATCGACAAGTTTCATGATGTTCCCGTCCGCTTCAGGAGGCTGTGCGAAGCGCGATCGTGCCCGACTCGCACAGTCCGGCGAGAGCGTGTAGATACCGGTCGTGGTCGGCGGCGGGGACATCCACCGCGACGAGGGTGCTCGCGGCGTCGGGATGGTTCTCCAGCTCACGGACCACATTCACCAGCAGGGGTGTCTTCAGAAAGGAAAGCCGTCGGGTCGCGTAGTCGTAGACCAGCGCGCCGAAAGGTTCTGGCCGCAACGACACCGACCCCGCCAAGGTGTAGGGCAGGGCCGGGTCGAATGGTGCGGCGGAGTCAGTAGACACCGCACATTCCGTCGATCGAGACCTCCTCGACGAGGACGTCGGCCTCGATCAGGGTGTCGCTGGTGGCAACCGTCTCGTTGGCAGGCGCGTCGCTCATGGGTACTCCTCGGAGGCTGTAGAGATGTGACCGCCAGCATAATGGCACCCAATGACAAAATGGAAGGGGGAGTGCCCGCCCGGCATCGCGGATAGCTGTCGTCTCCATTACCGAATGGACTACAGTAGTGAGGACGGTCCGGTGTGGCGCCGTATCGCGGCTCCGGGTTCCGGCCGAGCGACGGCGGAAGAGGAGTACAGATGGATCTGGGATTCGACGGCGCGGCGACCGTGGTGGTCGGCGGCAGCCGCGGCATGGGGCTCGCCACCGCGCGCTGCCTGGCGCAGGAGGGCGCGCGGGTCGCCGTGGTCGGCCGCTCGCGCGCGGACGTGGAATCGGCGGCCGAGGAGCTGGCCCGTCTCGGCAGTCCCGACGCGGTCGGACTGGCCGCCGACGTCATGGACATCGCGCAGGTCGAGGCCGTCTTCGCGCAACTGCGCCTGCGCTGGAACGGTGAACTCAACGCGCTGATCAATACCGTCGGACCGAATGTGCAGGGCACCGTCGAGGAACTGACCGACGATCAGTGGCGCGAGGCCGTCGACCACGGCGTGCTCTCCATCGTGCACTGCGTCAACGCCGCGCTGCCGTTGCTGCGCGGCGCCGACTGGGCCCGCATCGTCAACTTCTCGGCGCATTCGACTCAGCGACAGACGGTTTCGCTGGTGGCCTACACCGCGGCCAAGGCGATGGTCACGAGCGTGTCGAAGAATCTGTCGCTCCTGCTGGCCAAGGACGAGATCCTGGTCAACGTGGTCTCGCCCGGCACCTTCGTCACCCCGGCGCTGACCGCGTGGGCGCGCTCGGTCGGCATCGACACCGAAGACCCCTACCGCCTCATGGAGGCGATCGACACCCACTACGGCCACCCCGCGCAACTGCCGCGTGCCGGACTGCCCGAGGAGATCGGGCCGGTGGCCGCCTTCCTGGCCTCCCGCCGGAATTCCTATATGACCGGCGCGAACGTCAATGTCGACGGCGGCTCGGATTTCCTCTGACCGATGACGGGATTCGGCGCGCACCGCCGAATCCCGTTGCCGTGTCAGGCTTTCGCGGTGTCGATCAGTTCGGTCAGTACCGTGAAACTGTCGTGCGCCTGAACACCCGCGACCGCCCGTTCCACTCCTACCCGCGACACATCCAGCGGCTGCATCCGCTCACCGGCCTCCGCCGTGCAGACCGCGGCCAGGAAGAATTCGGTGACCGCGGCGCGGTACAGGGTCCACACGCGCTCGGTGTCCACCTCGATACCCGCGGCGCGCAGTCGGGCCGTATACCGTTCGACCAGTTCACGTTCGATCGTCCGCAGCAGATCGGGTTCGACCGAGGCCGTCGCGAAGTACGCGAGATCGCGGATGCCCGCGCCCGCCGAGGCGATCTGCCAATCCAGGAAACCGGGAGCGGCGCCCTCGAAGAACAGATTGCCCAGATGCGGGTCGCCGTGGATCAGGGTCTGCGGCTGCGCGGCCCAGAACGCGTCGATATCACCGCTGCGTTCGTAGAACATCCGGCACTGCCGCTTGGTCTCCTCGGGGATCAGATCCGCGGTGTGTCCGGTGATCTGGGCCAGGAATTGCCTGCGGATGATGTCGCCGATGCGGATCTCGGTGGCCGAACGCCGCGACAGCGGCAGCAGATCGGCCGCGAAACGGTCGGTGCCCCAGAATCTGGCGTGCAGATCGGCCATGGCGTCGGCGACGGCCTCGGCCTCGGCACGGGTCACCGAATCGATGACGGTCCGGAATTCGGCGGTCTCGGACAGATCCTCCAGGACCAGGATGCTGCGCCGCCGGAACCCGTCGGCCTCGGCCACGTAGCAGCGCGGCACCCGCACCGGCGGGTCGTCGCCGAGCGCGCGGTAGGCCAGGATCTCCTTGGTGCCGAGCCGGAAGATGTTCATCAGCACATGCTGTAGATAGTTGCGCGGCACCATCTTCAAGAACAGGTGCGTCGGCAGGTCCGCCTCGGATTTCACGGCGATCCGCGCCCGCGACGCTGTGCCGGAGTTGTGGTCGAGCACCCGGATCGAGGTGATCGAACCCGGCGACAGTCCGAGCGCGTCGCCGAGCCAGCGTTCGTCGGCCTCGGCGACACGGATCGGAATGGTCGCCCGGAACGGCACGGCCCGGTCGACACCCGCGCGGATCGCCTCCTTCACGGCCATGCCGATCCCGAGCGCCGTCACAAGAGCTTGCGGCGTCACAGGCCACCCTTCGTCGAAAATGTCCCCGGCGTTCAGAATCTCTCGGGCAGAATAGCTTTCCTGCCGTGGGGCCGCATTCTGGGCCTCCTGCCCGGCGATCCGCTCCTCGTGGATCCGGATGAGTTCGCGGAAGCCGATTCGGCCGTATTCGGGTTTGGGTTGAACACCCCATTCGTCACGCGCCGTGGTCTGATCGGCCGCCTCCGGTTTGCCGCCGAACGGCGGACCGCCGACCGGATAGGGGTGTTCGCATTCGACGGTGTCGTCGGAATAGCGCACCTTCATGAGTTCGCTACAGATCTCGGTGAACGACAGCGTCGGCCAGCCGTACCAGAGGGCGAGGGTGGGCACGGTGAACGCGCCTTCGACGACGAGCGCGAACAGGCAGACGAATATGCCGCGCTCGAGCCATTTGTGCATTCCGGCGAAGGCCGGTGTCGTGCCGAGCGGCAACACCGTCCTTCCCGCGCGGTGCGCGCTCTACTGCGCGGGTGCGAGCACGCGGGCCGCCGCGACCACGCCGCCGTCGACGAGCAGATCCGTCCCGGTGACGAAACTCGCCTGCGGATCGAGCAGGAACGCCGTCGCCGCGGCGATATCGTCCGGGGTGCCGAGGCGGCCGGTAGCCGACATCCGCACCATGGCGCGCATGTGCTCGCCGGTAGCCCCGTCGAGTTCCTGCTGACCCATCGGCGTGGAGATGACGCCGGGGCTGATCGAGTTGACACGGGCGCCGCGTTCGCCCCACGCCCCCGCCGCGGCCTGGACCCGAAGGACATTGGCGTGTTTGGCGAGTGCGTAGGCCACGGTCGGATGGCTCAGTTCGTCGGAGGACAGGAAGGGCAGCGCCAGCAGTCGCGCGGCCGGGGTGGTCGCCAGCGCGCGGTCGTGCTCGGCGAAATGCGCGCCCGACATATGCGCCGCCATGCTCGCGACGACCACCCCGGCCCCGCCGGGAGCGATCACCCGGGCGAATTCGTCGAGTACGTAGGCGACGCCGGCGAGATCCACCCGCAGGATCCGCTCGGCCGTGGCCTGCGTCGGTGAGAGTCCCGCCGTGTGGGCCAGGTGGGTGACCGGGCCGAGTGCGGCGGCGGCGTCGGCGAGGGATCGCACCGAATCCTGATCGGCCACATCGACCACGCGCGCGGTGACCAGATGTCCGGCATCGCGGAGTTGTCCGGCGACGGCCGCCAGTGCGGCCTCGTCGAAATCGGCGAGCAGTATCGAACGCCCGCTGCCGATGCGACCGGCGATGGCCCGGCCCATGCCGCCGATGCCGATGACAACCGCTACATCTCTGTCCACGGGGACTCCTATCCAGTATTACGAGACGGATCGTATCGTAATGGCAGTATGCGCGTCCCCTAAGGTTTCGAGACATGTCGGGTACGCAGCGAGGTCGGCCGCGAAGCGCGCGCGCCCACGGCGCGATTCTGGAAACCGCCCGTGACCTGCTGGGATCTGTCGGCTACGAACAGATGACGATGGAGGCGATCGCGGCGGGCGCGGGCGTCGGCAAGCAGACGGTGTACCGCTGGTGGCCTTCCAAGGCGGCGGTCGTCACCGAAGCGGTCCTGTCCGGCTACCTCGACACCAGCGGTGGCGTCCCGCCCGATACGGGCGATGCCGAAGCCGATCTGCGCGCCTGGCTGGATCGGCAATTCCGGCGGATGGACGACGCCGCCTCCGTCGCGATGGTTCGCGGGCTCGCTGCTGCCGCCGCCGACAGCGCCGCCGACGCGGAGCGACTCTACGGCGAACTGACCGGACCGAGCCGCGATCACCTGATCCGGCGGATGGCCGCGGGCGTGGAGAGGGGCCAGATCCGCGCCGACGCGGATCTGGACGCCGCGGCCGACGCGGTGATCGGCACGCTGCTCTATCGCGCGCTGGCGGGTCGCCCGCCGACCGGATACCGCAGCGCCGAGGGGCTGCTCGACCTACTTTTCGCGGGTCTGGCGAATCCGGCTTCGCGGCGAGCCCCGAACGAGGTGGCCGAAGGGTCGGGGGAGCGCGGGTAACGGCGCGGCACCGGCGTCGAATGGACACGGGTCCGGTGCCGAATTCCCGGTGGGTTCACGTACCGACCTGCGCGTGCCAGAGGCTTGCGTAAACACCGCCCGCCGAGTGCAATTCGTCGTGGCTGCCCTGTTCGGTGATACGTCCGTCCTCCAGGACGACCACGCGATCGGCGTCACGGGCGGTGTGCAGTCGGTGCGCGAACGCGATGACGGTTCTGCCCTCCAGTACCGCCGACAGCGATCGCTCGGCGTCGCGCGCGGTCGCCGGATCCAGCAGTGATGTCGCTTCGTCCAGCAGGATCACCCGGGGGTCGGCGAGCACGATTCGCGCCAGTGCCAGTTGTTGTTCGCGTGCCGCGTCGAGGACGGTGGCGCCGGGGCCGAGCACGGTGCCCATCCCGTCGGACAGGGTGTCGACCCAGTCGGCGCCGACGGTGCGCAGCGCGTCCCTCAACGCGTCGTCGTCGGCGGTCGGGGCGGCGATGGCGAGGTTCTCCCGCACGGTGCCGAGGAAGACGTGATGTTCCTGGGTGACCAGCACGATTCGGCGACGCAGCGTTTCCGGCGCCAGATCCGATACGGACACCCCGCCCACGGTCACCGCACCCGAGGACGGGCGATCGATGCCCGCCAGCAATCGCGCCAGTGTGGTCTTGCCCGATCCCGACGGTCCGACCACCGCGATCCGTTCGCCCGGTCCGACGTCGAGGTCGATATCGCGCAGGACATCGTGTCCCGGGAGGTAGGCGAAACGCACCGAGGACAGTCGCACCCGATCGTCGGCCGGGATCGGGCCGTCGGAGGTCCTCGCGGCGGGCGCGGCGGGCACGCCGACCAGGCGGGCCATCGCCGCGCCCGCGCGCTGAAGTTGTTCGGCGCGACCGACGAGAGTGTCCAGCGGGGAGCCGAGTTGCTGCACGTACAGTGCCGCCGCGACCACCGTGCCGAGCGGCACCGAATGTCCGTCGTGCAGAAAACCGCCGATGATCAGGACCACCGTCACCGGCAGGACCCCGGCGACGTCCTTCGACGAATACAGCAGTGTCCGTAGCCGCAGGGTGGTGATCTGCGCCGCGAGGTGGACCGAGGTCGTCTCGTCGCCCGCGCCGATACGCCGCGCTTCCATTCCCAGGGCGGTGACCGTCCGCGCGCCGCTCGTGCCTGCCATCAGGGTGTCGGAGATCTCGGTCCCGGCGGCGGCTTCGGCCAGATAGGCGGTTCGGGCGGTACGCAGATACCACCGGCAGACCAACAACAGCACGGGAACGCCCGCCAGTGCCCCCACCCCGAGGCGCCAGTCCAGGACGAAGACCACCGCGAGCAGGAGTACGACTCGAATACCCGCGATCAGCATTTCCGGAAGTGCCTCCCGCACCGCCACACCGACCGTTGCCACATCGGTGGTGCTACGGGTCATGAGATCGCCGCCGCCCGCCCGCTCGACGATCGCGGTCGGTAGCGCGAGCACCCGGTCGAGCAGGTCCTCCCGCAGGTACGTCAACGAACGCTCGCCGAATCGTCTGCCCGCGTCGATCGCGTACCGGGTGAACAGCATCTGCGTCAGCGCGCAGGCGAGCACCGCGGGCAGGAGCCGATTCACCGACTCGGCGTGCCCCGATCGGATGCTGTCGACGACCGTGCCGAGCAGCCACGGCGGGCCGAGTCCGGCGAAAGCCGCCGCGCCGTAGAGCAATACGACGCGCGCGGCGGTTGCCGGTTCGCGCCCGACCAGTTGCCGGACGGCCGCCCGCACCGCGCGACGGTCACCGACCGGCAGCCGGGCGATCATCGCGCCGCCTCGCATTCGATCGTGTCCCCGGCGGTCTCGCGCAGCACCAGCGCGCGATAGTCCGGCCGGTCGCCGATCAGCTCCCGATGTGTTCCGACGACGGCGGGTACGTCGTCGCGAAGGTGGACGACCATGTCGCACCGCTCGAGCACGGTGGGCGAGGTCGTCGCGATCACCGTCGTCCGTCCGCTCCGCGCGGCGTGGATACGCGCCGCGACAAGCGCTTCGGTGTGCGCGTCGACGGCCGAGGTCGGGTCGACCAGCAGCAGGACGTCGGGCTCGGCGCAGATCGCGCGGGCCAGGCGCAACCGTTGCCGTTGGCCGCCGGAGAGAGTGGTCGCCCGGTCTGGTAACACCGTGCTCAGCCCGTCGGGTAGTCCGGTCGACACGTCCTCGGCGGCGGCGACCCGCAGCGCGGCGAGGACGCGCGCATCGTCGGGTTCGGTTGCTCCGGCGATGATCTCGCGCAGAGGACCGGCGAACAGGTACGCGTCGTTGTCGACGAGCACGATATGCCGCCGCACCTCCTCCAGCCGGAACTCCCGGAGGGGAGTCGGGCCGTAGCGGGCCGCCGAATCGGTGAATCGTGCGAATCGCTCGAACACGGCGATGACGCCGGCCCGGTTCGCGGTGACGACGGCGACCATCCCGGACGCGGGCAGGCGCAGGTCCGCGACCGGGTCGTACAGCTCCCCGGATTCCTCGGGCCAGTGCCGGGTGCCGGTATCGGTGACATCGTCTCGGAGGGTGAGGACCGCGAGCAGCCTGCGCGCGGACACGGGATAGCGACCGATGTCATCGATGCCGTGCAGGATCGCGGATACCGGTACCGACAGTGTCGCCACATATCCGTACACCGCGACCATCTCGCCGAGGCCGATCTGCCCGGACGCCGCCATGCGCGCGGCCGACCAGATCACCACCGCCACGAAGACCGTCGGCAACGCGAGCGCGACCGCGCCGATCCAACTCGTCACCGCGGCGACTCGATATCCCTCCTCGCGCAACGTCGCCGACCTCGTTCGATACCGGTCGGCGAACACCTCCTTGCCGCCGATACCGCACAGCACACGCAGACCCGTGACGATATCGCCGACCATGGCGGTCGACTCGCCCTGCTGCGCGCGGTAGCTGTCTTCGGTCCGTCGCAGGCGTCCGAGCAGCGGTTTCATCACGACCATCAGCACCGGCACGCCCAGCATTACGATGACCGCCAGGGTGGGGGAGATGCTGAGGAGCGCGACCGCGACCGCGCAGTAGCCGAGGATTCCGGCCGCGCCGGGGCCGACGATCATGATCGTGCGGGTGATCTGTTCGACGTCGGTGCTGCCGATCACGACGATCTCGCCCGCGCCGATCCTGCGGTGCAGCGTGGGGCCGAGCCGGGTCACCGCGCGGGTCAGCACCCGAACGGTCCGCAGGTAGGCGTCGGCGCACGCGAGTGTCATCGCCCGGTACTGGAGTACCGACACGACAGCCAGCAGAGCACCCGTGCCGAGCAGGGCTCCGGCGAACCCGATGACGGCGGCGCGGTCGCGGTCTCGCACACCGTCGATCGCGCGTGCGAGCAATTGCGGCGGCACCGTCAGCAGCACCATGTACGCACAGGCCAGCGCCGCGCCCACCAGGACACGTCGCCATTGGCAGGTGACCAGCCACCACAGGTAGCGCCAGTGTCCCCCGGTGTCGGGGTGGCCGGGGTCATCACGGTTGTCGCGCATACCTGTTCGATACCGCAGACCCGTTCCACCTCGGGCCACCGAGGTGTCGAAACTTCCTAGGCGACCAGGTCGTCGGACTCGAACGGGGCGAAGAACGCGCCCATGCCGTGGCCGTACAGGGTGTCGCCGAGGGCGACGAAATCGAAGGAACGGTCCGGGCGCAGCGGGATTCGGCCGATCCCGGCGAGTGATTCGTGGGTGCCTTCCGGCATCAGCGTCGAGCGGACCTGTGCGAGAACGGAATCGTCCGCCTCCCGCTCCTCGAGTACCGCGATCATCAGGTGCAGGCACAACTGTTGGGCGGGGGTCGCGGGTCGCGGACGTTTGGCTGCCGACAGTTTCGCGGTCAGGGTGTCGAAGGTCTGGGCGATGTAATAGAGGAACACCGGGCGCGGACTGTGCAGGGTTTCGTGGCGGACCCGGCGGGCCAGCATCTCGCCCGCGTCGATCAGGGTTTCGACGGTGTGCGGGCTGAGTCCGGTGATGGGCGCGGTGCGATCCCGCTTCTTCGACGTGGCCACGGCGACCTCCTGAATACAGAGCGGTGTCTACGAATCATACTGCCGAACCGGATGATTCGGGTCGAATCGGCGGTTCGCGGGGTTGCGGCCGAGAGTCCGTCGCGGCGTCGGCGAGCGTGTCGCTCCGCCGCCACCTGTCCGCCGTGCCCGGGCCGCGTCGTCCCGCCCGATGGTCCGCGCACAGCCCGATCGGACGTTTGTTGTGCGATTAACTGTAACACCTACTGTATAGTTGCCCAAGAAGGTGACCGGCGGGACGGCCGCCGGATCGGGACCCCCGAGATGGGCGATCCGGTGCGGTCCTCGAGTGCCCGCGGTGTAGGAGCGAACAGACAGAAGGTCGGGGTAGCGCGGTGTCGAATCACGGAGGCGGGCGGCGGATGCCGGTGTCGCATCTCGGTACCCCTGTCGCCGAGGCGCATTCGTCGCCGCCGGGCGCTGGCGGGCGTCACGTGCCACGTCGGTCGTCGGCGCGGACCGCTCGATCACCGTGCCCCCGGTCGCGTCCCGGCCCCGCGATGAAGTCCCGTGGTGTCGCCCCGCGCAGTGGCAGTGATCGGGGTGATATCGGCTCGGTCGGCCGGTTCGGCAGGTCTTAAAAATAGGCTCGATACTATTTAATCTCGTGTGGCGAATATTCGTCGCACCTGATGCGAAATACTCGTCCACAGTCGGACGGGTTATTCGGCATTTCCGCAGGAAGTGACCGGAATCGGAATCGGATAATTTGTGGATCGACTATTGACGCGACCGTGCGGACACCATCACACTCGGTGCAGCGAATTCGCGGATCATCCCTACTCGAATGGAGACGTTCAGACCATGACGAACCGTTTCCGCGCCGCGGCACCCGAAGGTGTCCTGTCCGCGAAATCCGAGGGACCGACGCCCGCGAAGATGTCGGCGAGCCGTGAAATCCTCGCCTGGTTCCGTGGCTATCTGGAACGGCATCCGGCCGTGGCGCTCGAAACTGTCGGCGGTCAATTCCTGCTCGGCGTGCGCACCGTGCAGTATCTGCTGATCGATATCGCGACCGGGCGGCTCCCGTTCCGGGAATGTGTTCAGCAGGCCGCGTTCATGGCCTCGGCGGCGGTCCTTCCGACGATATTCGTCGCATTGCCGATCGGCGTCACGCTGTCCATTCAATTCGGATTGCTGGCCGGACAGGTCGGCGCGACGTCGCTGGCGGGCGCGGCCAGCGGGCTCGCCGTGATCCGGCAGGGCGCGCCGATGGTCGCGGCGCTGCTGATGGCGGCCGCGGTCGGCTCGGCCATCTGCGCCGATCTGGGCTCCCGCAAGATCCGCGAGGAGCTCGACGCGATGGAGATCATGGGATTGTCGGTGATCCGGCGCCTGGTCGTCCCCCGTTTCGCGGCCGCGATCCTGATCGGGGTATCCCTCACCGGAGTCGTGTGCTTCGTCGGATTCGTCGCGGGCTACGCGTTCAACGTCTTCGCCCAGGGCGGTGCGCCCGGCAGTTTCGTGGTGACCTTCGCGTCCTTCGCCACGGTCGGCGACATGGTGCTGACGTTGATCAAGGCCGTGGTCTACGGCGCCATCGTCGCCGTGGTCGCCTGCCACAAGGGTCTCACCACCAAGGGCGGTCCGGCCGGTGTCGCGAATTCGGTGAATTCCACCGTCGTCTCCTCGATCCTTTTGCTGATGATCGTCAACGTGCTGTTCACCCAGTTGTTCATGATGCTGTTTCCCAGACAGGGTTTGTAATGGCTGCGACATATTATCCGCCGGGCACCCGTCTGCTCCTCGGATATTCACGATCCATCGGCACCGCATTCATGCGGCTGGGCCATATGATCACCTTTTTCTTCCGCGCCGCCGCAGCGATTCCGGTGATGTTGCGGCACTATCGGACAGAATTCATGAGAACGCTGTCGGATATCGCTTGGGGAAATGGCTCGATCGTCGTCGGCGGCGGTACCGCCGGCGTCATCATCGTGCTCGGCGCGGCGGGTGGCGCGATCGTCGGACTCGAGGGGTACAACGCGCTGCATCTGCTCGGAATGGAACCCGCTATCGGATTGGTCGCGTCCACCGCGTCGACCCGGGAATTGGCCCCGATCATGGCATCGCTGGCTTTCGCTGCGCAGGCGGGATGCCGATTCACCGCGCAATTGGGCGCGATGGGTATCGCCGAGGAGATCGACGCGATGGAGTCGATGGCCATTCGGTCCATTCCCTATCTGGTCAGCACCAAACTGCTGGCCTCGGTGGTCGCCATCGTGCCGCTGTATCTGGTCTGTCTCGCGGTCAACTATCTCGCCGTGGAATTCGTGGTCGCGGCCTCCGGCGGGCTGTCCGTCGGCACGTATCACCACTATTTCCAACTCGTGCTCAACGGGCCCGACATCGTCTACTCGCTGCTCAAGGCCGTGGTCTTCGTGATCCTGACGACCACCATCCAGTGCTACTACGGCTTCTACGCCGCGGGCGGACCGCAGGGTGTCGGAATCGCGGCGGGGCGTGCCATGCGCGCCGCGATCTCGGTCATGATCGTCGTCAATCTGCTGCTCACCATTGCCCTCTGGGGTATCGGGGCCAGCGCGCGGCTGGGAGGGTGAGCCGATGTCGGTGCTGTTCGACAAGGACGGGCGCGGACCGTCCGGGCGCGCGCTGCTGCTGCGCGGAGCGATCTTCGCCGTGGTCATCGCCGTCGGTCTCGGGTTGGTGTTCATGAAATCGACCGGAACCTTCGAATCGAAGGCGCAGATCGTCGCCCTGCTCGACGAGGTGGGTGACGGACTGCCGCCCGATTCGGACGTGAAATTCCGCGGCGTGCTCGTCGGCACCGTCGCCGAGGTGGTTCCCGCCGTCCACGGTGGCACGAGTCACGTTCGCCTGCAACTGGATCCGGGATCGTTGCCGAGTATCCCGAGCTCGGTCACCGCGCGCGTGGTGCCGAGCAATATCTTCGCGGTGTCCTCGGTGCAGCTGGTCGACAACGGGCCGGGGCCGGGGTTGCGCTCGGGCGCCGAGATCGCCCAGGACCAGAGTCTGTCGACCGTGCAGTTGCAGACCGCGCTGACCAAGCTGCGCGATATCGTGGCCGCCACCGCCAGGATCGGGACCAGTGACACCGTCGGCGTGCTCGCCGCGGTGGCCAAGGCGACCGACCGGCGTGGCGCGGATCTCGTGCGCGCCGGCGCCCAACTCGACCGCATCACCAGGGAACTCGGCGCGCAGATCGCGCCGTCGGGTCAACCGTCCGCCATGTCGGCGCTGACCGAGTCCGTCCAGGGCTTGGCCACCGCCGCACCGGATCTGCTCGATGTCCTGCACCACGCCGTGATCCCCATGCGGACCGTGGTGGAGCGCGAGGGTGAACTACTCGACCTGCTGACCGCGGGTACCGCCACCCTGTCCACGGTCGGGACGGGAATGGACCACCACGTCGACGAATTCGTCACCGCGACCGATCAACTGACCCCGGTCCTGGACGTATTCTCGGCGGGCAGTTCGAGTTTCGGGCCGATCGTCGGTCGCATCAAGAAGTTGTCCGATGTCTGGTTCGCCGAATTCTGGAACGAGGAATCGCAGAACGGAACCGGCAAATTCCAGATCCGCATGACGCCCGACACCCCGTACACCCGCGCGGACTGCCCTCGCTACGGGGATCTCGTGGGCGCGAGCTGCGTGACCGCCCCCACCGAGGCCACGGTGGCGCCGCTACCCGCGGTACTCGACCCGCGCTCGATGCCACGACCGGTACTCGGTCCCGAACTGCTCGATCTCATCGGCCGGGTGCTGGCCGGTGAGGCCGATGCCGCCGAGGCCGTGCTGGCCCCGCTGCTCACCGTCGGAACGCCGGAAACAGGAGGTGCCCCCCGATGAACTACCGCCGGTCGGCGATCGGACTGAGTCTTTTCCTCGTCGTCGCCTTCGCCCTCATCTGGATGACCTTCGTGACGTTGCACCGCGGTGTCGACGGTTCGACCCGGTCGTATTCGGCGATCTTCACCGATGTGACCGGGCTGCGCGTCGGTGACGACGTGCGGATGGCCGGGGTCAGGGTGGGGCGCGTCGACACCATCGAACTCGACGGAATTCGCGCCAGGGTCGGCTTCCGGGTCCAGGAACGCCAGAAGCTCTACGGCGACACCAAGGCCGCGATCACCTATCAGAACGTGATCGGTCAGCGCTACCTCGGACTGTCCCGCGGCGACTTCGGGCAGCCGGGGGAACTGCCGGGCGGCGCGCAACTCCCGGTGGAGCACACCGAACCGTCCTTCGATCTGTCCGCGCTGCTCAACGGTTTCGAGCCGTTGTTCGGCGGACTCGACCCGCACCAGGTCGACAATCTGACCGCCGCGCTGGTCACAGCGCTTCAGGGCGACGCGGGTTCGCTGACCGTGCTGATCGAGCAGATGTCGACGCTGGCGCAGTCGCTGGCCGGACCCGATCAGATACTCGGGTCGGTCATCACCAATCTCAACCAGGTGGTCCAGAGCATCGCGGTGCGGCGCGGCGATCTCGGCACGCTGATCACCAGCACGCGGTCGATCGTGGAGGGTCTGGCCCGTCACCGGGAGGAATTCCTCACCACCCTCACCGACACCTCGGTGGTGGCGGGGCGGATGGCGACGATCGTCGAACAGGACCGTCCGGCCCTGGATCGGATGCTCAGCAGGGAACCGGGTTTCACCCGGCATTTCGAGGAGAACAAGGATCAGTTCGCCTACCTCGGATTCAACCTGCCCGCGCTGCTCAAAGGTATGGCCAGGATCAGCCAGGAGGGCGCCAACATGAATGTCTACCTGTGCAATCTCAACTTCACCGCCGTGCCCGCCCTGTCGGACCTGATACCAGCCATCATCAGAATGGCGACGCCGTCCGGAACCGTCGAACAATCGCCGATGTGCAGGTGAGTGCCATGTCGACACCGTCCTCTCGTTCCGGCCGCATGCTCGCGGCACTGCGGCAACCGCTCGAATCACGGAATTCGCGCATGCTCGGACTGGTCGCGCTGATCGTGCTCATCGGCGTACTCGCGGCCACGGTGGGATTCAGTTCGATCGGCATCGGCGAACGCGGTTACGACGCCGAATTCGCGCAGGCGGCCGGTCTGCGCGTCGGCGACGGGGTCACCGTCGCGGGAGTGCGGGTCGGGGCGGTCACCGGGCAGGAATTGACCGGAGACCGGGTACTGGTCACCTTCCGCGTCGACAACGACGTACACCTGGGAGCCGAGACCACCGCCGCCATCAAACTGACCACCCTGCTCGGCGCGCGCTACCTCGAACTGCTGCCCGCGGGCGGCGGCGAGGTCGCCGATCGCCGAATCCGGCTCTCGCACACCGCCGTTCCCTACGATCTCCAGGCGGCGCTGGAGAATGCCACCACCACCTTCGAGCAGATCGACGCGAAACAGATCGGCACCTCGCTCGACGCGCTGGCCACCCAACTCGACGGCGTGCCCGCCGTGCTCCCCGGTGTGCTGACCAATATCCGCGCGCTGGCGAATATCCTCGGCAGCCGCCGCGACGAACTCGGCTCGCTGCTTTCGGGGGTGCGCGAGCTGACCTCGGTCGTGAACAGTCAGAAGGGGGACGTGGCGACCATCGTCGCGGTGGGTCGTGATCTGTTGCGCGACATCACTTCCCGGCGCGGGGCCATCGAACTGCTGATGTCGGCGACGACGCGACTGGTCGAACAGATCAGGCAGATCGTCGTCGACGACCGCCCGAAAGTCGACGAGTTGCTCGACGGGCTCAACGACCTGCTCGGCAGTCTCGCCCGACACGACGACCTGCTGCGCAACACCCTGGAGATCCTGCCCGTCGCGGTCCGCAATCTCGCCAACTCCGCCGGCAACGGCAATTCCGTCGATTTCGACGCGCCGGGCGGCGTGCTGGTCGATTCGTGGATGTGCGCGATCAGCGGGCGGGCCGATCAGGCGAACCTGCCGCCGTATTTCGGAGACTGCGAATGAGAACAATGACCATGGTGCTGCGCGCGGCCGTCACGGTCGCGGTGTGCGCGGTCGTCGGCTGCGCGGGCGGTCCGCTGACCTCGGGCGGTGACGACATCACCGTCGTCGCCCGATTCGACAATGCCGCGGGACTCTACGTCGGCAACGCGGTGGCGGTACTCGGCATGCCGGTGGGCGAGGTGACCGAGATCGCCCCGAGGGGAACCCATGTCGAGGTGACGATGCGCATCGAAGGAAAGGTGAAGATTCCCGCCGACGCGACCGCGGTGACACTGTCGACCTCGGTCCTCACCGACCGCCACGTGGAGTTCACCCCCGTCTACCGGGGCGGTGAGGTGATGCGCGACGGCGCCCGGCTGGCACCGGACAAGACCCGCACGCCCGTCGGCGTCGACCGGCTGATCTCGATGGCCGACCGGATGTCGGACGGACTGGAAGGCGAGCAGACCGGCGACGGCCCGATCGCGCGACTGCTCGCGGTCGCCACCTCGGCCACCTCCGGCAACGGCGACGAATTGCGCGCGACCATGGACGAAGTGGCGCGCGCGCTACGCCTGGGTGAGGACGCGGGCGC
The DNA here is from genome assembly GCF_019038455.1 of Nocardia noduli. Classification (NCBI taxonomy): domain Bacteria; kingdom Bacillati; phylum Actinomycetota; class Actinomycetes; order Mycobacteriales; family Nocardiaceae; genus Nocardia; species Nocardia noduli. The sequence continues at coordinate 100,564 of NZ_JAFMPL010000006.1, read as the reverse complement.
CCAGACCAGGGACACGGTCACCCAGATCGTCGACGAACTGTCGGCGCTGGTGGCGGCGGCCGCCGCCAACGACGGGCTCATCCGCGATTTCGGCGCTGCCTCGGTGCAATTGGGCGATACGCTCACCCAGCTCGACATCGGCGCCGGCACGACCGGCGCGCAGATCAACGCCCTGATGCGCCAGGCCGACGACCTGCTCACCGCGAACCGCGAGGCGCTGCGTACCACCGTCGCCGACACGAATACGGTCATGCGGACGCTGGCCGACTACCGCGATCAGCTCGCCGAATTCCTCGATGTGACACCGCTGCTCATGGCCAACGGCTACAACGCGGTGGATCAGCCCAACGGCGGTGTCCGTATCCACGCGCTGCTGGAACGGGTCTTCTTCGACGGGCAGATGATGAAGGAAGTGTGCAATATCCTCGGCCTGCGCCAATTGGGTTGCAGTACCGGTACTTTGCAGGACTTCGGCCCGGATTTCGGGATCACCGACATGCTGGAAGCGATGACGAGGCTGCCCGGATGAGACGACGATATCCACTGCTGGGATTCACCTTCGGCCTCGTGGTGACCACTTCCGGATGCGGAATGGGACTCGGGGATCTGCCGCTGACCACGCCCGGCGTCGGCGGTGACAGCTACACGATCCACGCGAGTTTCGCCAACGCGCTGAACCTGCCGACGAAGGCGAAAGTCCGGCTCGCGGGCGCCGATGTCGGGGAAGTCTCCGACATGTCGGTGTCGGACTACACCGCGTCGGTGACCATGCGCATCCAGGAGGGCGTCACGCTGCCGATCGGCACCGCGGCCGAATTGCGCACCGCGACACCGCTCGGCGATGTCTACGTCGCGCTCGACGCACCCGCGGACGCCTCGCCCGCCACCGCGGCGATGCGCGACGGCGACACCATCCCGATCCGATCCACCTCGGCGGCGGCGACCGTGGAGGAACTGTTGACGACGGCTTCGCTACTGGTCAACGGCGGCGCGATCAGGAACCTGACCTCGGTCGTCAACGGACTCGGGCGTTCGGTGGGGGATCGGGGCGATCACCTCGGCGCGCTGCTCGACCAGTCCACGGCCATGGTCGGTTCGCTGGCCGCCCGTTCCGAGGACATCCGTGTCGCGCTGGCCGAAACCAACAGGCTGGTCGCCGAATTGGCCGCCCAGCGCGGTGTGATCGACGAATTCGTCGGTGCGGCGGGCCCGGCGCTCGGCACCGTCGACGGGAGTTCCCAGCAGGCCCTCGCCCTGGTGCGACAGGTGGAGAACCTCAGTACCCAGCTCGCGAAATTCCCGGTGGTGCGGGGCGGCGAGACCGGCGGCCTGATCGCGAATCTCGACGAACTGGCCGCGCAGTTGAACAACGCCGCGACCAGTCCCGACGCCAGCCTCGCCGCGATGAACGCGATGCTGCCCACCATCCTGAAACTGACCAGTGGCACCTCGGCGCACGGCAATGTCGACCTCGCCGACTTCGCGGTGGGCGCGCTGCCCGATATCAACCACACCGCGGATCCTGGCAATCGCCTTCCGGACGCGAGCGATTGGCAGGCGCTGGTCGGCACGCTGACCTACACCCTGCTGAAATTGCGTGATCGCGTATTCGGAGCGGGCCGATGAGCGGCGGATTCGGCGGATTCGCCGCGACGGTGGCCGACGCTCCCGCCCGGATCGTGGTCGGCGCGGTCCGGGGCGGACGGCCCTACCGGCTGGCGCTGTCGGCGGTGGCGCTGGGAGTCACGGCGGTCATCGGCGCGACATATCTCGTGTTCGGGGCACTCGGCGTCGATCCGACGGCCGCCACCTACACCGTGCGCGTGCAATTGGAACAGTCCGGCGGACTGCTCGCCGGTCAGGACGTGACATTGCGCGGGGTGCCGATCGGTGAGGTGAGATCGGTCGATTTCACACCGAGGGGCGTGGTCGCCGTCGCGACCATCGACGCCGAGGTGCGGGTGCCCGCCGACGGCACCGTCGACGTCACGAGTCTGTCGACGGCGGGGGAGCAGTACCTCGATTTCCGTCCCGCCCGCGACGACGGTCCGTTCCTGGTGGACGGCGCGGAGATCGCCCTCGACCGGACATCGGCGCCGGTGCCGCTGTGGCAGATGCTCGGTAAACTGGATTCCACACTGGCACAAGTCGATCCGGCGCAACTGGCGGCGGTGGTCGACGAACTCGGTGTCGGCCCGGACGGTCCGCGCAAACTCGCCGACATCATCGACGGCGGCATCTTCCTGGTGTCGACATTGGACTCGGTGCTCCCGCAGACGGTCGCCCTGCTGCGCGACAGCAAGACGGTGCTGGCCACCCTGGGTGACGGTTCGGCGGGCCTGACGACGTTCTCCCGTGACGCCGCCGAATTCATGCGCGGCGTCGAGGCGAAGACGGGCGGTTTCGTGGATCTGCTCGGCGCCGCGCCCGGCACCCTCGGCGCGCTGGACGCGGTGCTGTCGGACAATTCCGCCGAGGTCGTCGGATTGCTGACGAATCTGTCCACGGTCGCGCGGCTGACGAATTCGCGCGTTCCGGCGTTGCGGGAATTCTTCTTCCCGACCATGCGGGGCGGGTCCACCTTGGACGCGCTGGTCACGGTGATGCACGACGGCGGCCTGTGGGGACTGGTCAATCTGTATCCGCGGGCCACCTGCCAGTACGAACTGCCGCGTCGGGCGCCCGCGATCGCCGACTATCCGGAGCCGTACCTGTACACGTTCTGCCCGGACGACGACCCGTCCATCCTCGTGCGTGGCGCGCGCAACGCGCCGCGACCGCCGGGCGAGCAGATTCCGAACGGACCACCGCCGGGCGAACCCGCCGACCGGACCGCCTCGCCCACCCCGCTCGGCCCGTTGTCCATTCCCCTCCCGCTGCCACCGACCCGATAGATACGCCCCGCACGACCGCGCAATCCGTTCGACGCTAGGAGAGAAAGTCATGCACGAACCCACCGGAACGGCTGTCGACGACAAGGGGACGAACGGGGACGCGACGGTGGAGACCGCGGAACCGGTATCGGTCGCGAAGAAGACCTCCGAAGCGGAGTCCGCCGAACCTGCGGGCGACTCCGCCGCGGCCGCCGACGCGGGCACGGCCGAAACCACCTCCGCGCAGCCGGAATTCGTCATGCCGTCCAAATGGCAGATTCGCAAGATGATCGCGCTGCTGCTGTGGCGCAAGATCCGGCTGCCGTTGCTGATCCTGGTCGCCGTGGTGGCGGTGGTGCTCGCGGCGATCTTCGGGTGGAACGCGAAGGCGCAGAGCGACGAAGACGACGCGGCGGCGGCGGGTCTGGCCGCCGCGCGGGCCTACGGGGTGACGTTGACCAGCGTCGATTCGGGCAATCTCGACCGGGATTTCACGGCGGTACTGGACGGCTCGACCGGTGAGTTCAAGGATATGTACACCCGGTCGAGCGGGCAGTTGCGTCAACTGCTGCTCGACAACAAGGCGACCGGCACCGGCACCGTACTCGACGCGGCGGTGAAATCGGCGACGACGACGAAGGTCGAGGTGCTGTTGTTCATCGACCAGACGGTCACCAACGCCGCCTCGACCACCCCGCAGGTGGACCGCACCCGGGTGGCGATGACGATGGAACTGGTCGACGGCCGGTGGCTGGCGAGCCGGGTTACCCTCGTCTGACAAAGGCACGAAATATATTGGCGTACTGGATGTTCGGAAGTCGCTAGTTCGGCGACCGCGCGCCTTCGGACACGCGCTCGTCCCGGTGCTGGAACCGCACCCGATCCCACAGTTTGCGCGGCATCCGATCGAAGCATTCCCCCAGCGACGGCGCACCGTCGAAAAGCGTTTCGGCGCCGTCGGTATCGCGGACGCCGACGACACGGATGACACCGTCGCGGGCGAACCACGTCGCCGTGATCCCGTCGTACTCGGTGGTCCGGATATCCTCGCCGCGTGCTCCGGTATCGGTCGGTAGGCGCTTCACAGGTGTCAAGGTAGCAGTGTGAGCGTCGAAAAGAGTTGTCCTGCAACGGTAAAGGCCGAAACGTAGTTTTGCCGCGCGGTAGCGGGGGCAATCGCGGGCCGGTGGCTCGCCGCCCGGGGCATTCCGGCCGGCGAGCATTCGGGCGACCGGGATCAGGCCGAGGCCGCGGTCCGGCGCTCCCGATTCGGCCCACACGCGCGCACCGCGTCCAGTACCGCGCGCCCCGACGGCCGGAACGCCGATCGCGGCGGTTCCACCCACACCCGGAATTCGGCGCCGCGCTCGGAAGGGCCTGGTAGCGCGATCGTGCCGCCGGTCCGCACGACCGAGACATTCGAACGGAACATCTCGGCGAAGGATCGGTCGTCCTCCGGTAGATCCGGCTGTATCAGGAATGTCCAGCGGTGGGAACGGGGGTGCGACAGTATCGGCCCGGGTTCGGCCTGTCGTTTCCTCATCTCGGCCTGTACCGCTTGCCCGAGTGCGGTGGGCATGATCAGACCCCACACCGTGGTGGTGGGCATGACGATCCGGTCGGGACGGGACGGATCGAATGCGGCGGGGAGATCACAGATACGCCGGTAGTAATCGCACCGGGAGGACGACTCGTCTCCCGAAGCAGGGTGGTCCATGCGAAAAGCGCCTTTGCTCGCAGTGGTGGTACATGGTGCTCCCGGCTCGTGAAAATGCCTGATGGGCGGAAGCTTTCGAGGCTTTTCACACCGGTCGCGGGTCAAGCAGACCATTCCGGCGTACTCCGCGACAAGTTTCGGCCGGAACTTTCTCTCGTGGCCGAATCGCGGCGAGTCACCGGATGGCTACCGGTGACTCGTTCGGAATCAGGGCGACTCGACCACGTCGAGAATCGTCGCGGCGACGAGCGCCGGATCATCGATCATCGGCACATGTCCGACACCGTCGAGCAGCAGGAATCGGGCGTCGGGCAGTCGCAGCCGCGCGATCACGCCGTTGACCGACGGCGGAAAGACCCGGTCGCTTCCGGCCCAGGCGAGAGTGATCGGACAGGGGAGCGTGCGCATCGGCGCGACCTGTTCCGGTGTCGACAGCAGATCGACGGACACGGTGCACGCGATGACATCGCCCGCGATCTTCGCGGCCTCGGCCGCGCCGATCCGATCGCCGTGTTCGGCGATATTGCGCAAGAGCACGCGACGCAGCGGCGGCACCCGCATGGCGGGTGCGGCCAGTACTCCGCCGACGCGCGCGAGGGTGACCTCGCGGCGCAGCGTGGCCGTCGCGTTGCTGTTGCTCGCCGCACCCGCGTCCCAGAATCCGGCGGGTGAGATCGCGCAGACGCTCGCGGCACGTCCGCGCCGCGCCAGTTCGATTGCCATCCAGCCGCCCAGGGAATTGCCCGCGATATGCACCCGCGCCAGCCCGAGCGCGTCGAGCCGCCGTTCCACGTCGTCGACGAGATGTTCGACGAGAGCGGGACGATCGAGCGCGGCCGGACCGCCCCGGTGCCCCATCGCGGTCATGGGGATCACCTCGCGGCCGTCGCCGAGCCGGGGAATCACGCGGTCCCACACCGTCTCCGACATCATGACACCGTGCAGGAGGAGCAACGGTGAGTCGGTGGGTGTCATCTGTGTCCTGCGCTTTCCGGGAGCCCGGCCCGCGCCGACGGCGGACCCGGCGGGTGCCATGGGTATCCCGGGACGATAGCAACCGCGGGCGGCGCGCGTTCCCCGTCCCGCTGCCGCCCCGGATCAGAGCCGGTAGTCGCGCAGCACGCCCTTGCTGATGATGCGCTTCTGGATCTCGCTGGTCCCTTCGCCGATCAACATGAAGGGCGCCTCGCGCATCAGGCGTTCGATCTCGTATTCGGTGGAATACCCGTAACCGCCGTGGATCCGGAAGCTGGCCTGGGTGACCTCGTTGCAGAACTCGCTCGCCAGATATTTCGCCATACCCGCGGCGACGTCGTTGCGCTGACCGGAATCCTTGAGTCGCGCGGCATTGACCATCATCAGATGCGCCGCTTCGACTTTCGTCGCCATCTCGGCGAGGGAGAAGCCGATGGCCTGGTGTTCGACGATGGGTTTGCCGAAGGTCGAACGCTGCTGGGCGTAGCGGGCGCCGAGTTCGAAGGCGCGCAACGCGATTCCGCACGCGCGCGCGGCCACGTTGACCCGGCCGACCTCGATGCCGTCCATCATCTGTTTGAAACCGTTGCCGGGTGCGCCGCCGAGGATCGTGTCCGCGCCGGTGCGGTAGCCGTCGAACAGCATCTCGGTGGTGTCGACGCCCTTGTAACCCATCTTGTGGATCTTGCCGGGGATGGTGAGTCCCGGCGCGACCTCGCCGTAGCCGGTGGGCTTCTCGAGCAGGAAGGTGGTGAGGTTGTCGTGTGCGCGCTCGTGGCCCTCGTCGGTGCGTACGAGCACGGCGACGACCGTCGAGGTGGAACCGTTGGTGATCCACATCTTTCGTCCGTCGAGGGTGTAGTCGCCCGACTCGTCGCGGACCGCCTTGGTGCGGATGGCCGCCACGTCGGAGCCGAGTTCGGGTTCCGACATGGAGAACGCGCCGCGCACCTCGCCGGTGGCCATGCGGGGCAGGAAATGCCGCTTCTGTTCGGGGGTGCCGTGCCGGTCGAGCAGATACGCGAGGATGAAATGGGTGTTGATCACCCCGGAGACGCTCATCCAGCCGCGCGCGAGTTCCTCGACGCACAGCGCGTAGGTGAGCAGTGATTCGCCGAGTCCGCCGTATTCCTCGGAGATCATGAGCCCGAACAGACCCATCTCCGCCATCCGGTCGACGATCGCCTGCGGGTAGGTGTCGGCGTGCTCGAGTTCCTGGGCGTTGGGGATGATCTCCTTGTCCACGAAAGTACGTACCGTGGCGAGGATTTCGGTCTGGACCTCGGTCAGACCCAGTGTTTGTGCGAGTTTCACGAGGAGATCCGTTCCGGAGAGTCGGTGGCCACGGTGCCGAGGCCGCGCAGTTCGGCGATGGCGTCCTCGGCCAGGGTGAGGTCGTCGCGCAGGACGGCTTCGGTGTGCTCGCCCAGCCTCGGTGCCTTACGGGCGGGAATATGGTTGCCGTCCACCGAGATCGGCGAGCCGGGTGCGAGGTAGTCACCGAGTTCGGGCTGGTTCAGCACGCTGAACATCGGATTGGCGGTGACCCTGGCGTCGGCGGCGACCTCGCGGAAGCTGCGATAGCGATCCCACAGGATCGACGTCGCGCCGAGCGCCTCGGTGATGTCGTCGGCGGAATGCTCGCGGAACCAGGTGGTGAACAGACCCGTGAGGACGTCGCGATGCCGGTAGCGGGTGCCCTCGTCGGAGAAATCCGCGTCGAGCGCCGCGGCCAGTGCCGCGACCACACTCGCGGTGCCGGTGACCTCGGTCAGATCCCGGAAATGCCTGCCCGTCAACGTGACGACCATGAACGCGATACCGTCGGCGCTGGTGAAATGCTGCCCGTACTGCCCGTAGATGGCATTGCCGATACGCGGTCGGTCGGTCCCGTTGATCGCGGCCTCGGTGAGGAATCCGAGATTGCCCGCGGTCGCGAGCGCGACATCCTCGAGCGGCAGCACGATACGACTGCCCTCACCGGTCGCCTCGCGGTGGCGCACCGCCGCCGTGATCGCCAGCGCGGCGTACAGGCCGCACGCCACATCCCACACCGGGACGACGTGATTGATCGGGCCGTCGTGTTCGGCTGGTCCGGTGACGAGCGGAAAGCCGATGGCCGCGTTGACCGTGTAGTCGACCGCCGTCGACCCGTCGGCCCGGCCTGGGATCTCCAGATGGATCAGATCCGGACGGCGTTGCGCCAGCGCGTCGTATCCGTGCCAGGCGCGGCCCGCCGCGTTGGTGAGCAGAATCCCTCCGCTCGGCCCGCTCTCGGTGATCACCCGCGCGACCAGTTCCTGCCCGGCGGGTGCGCGCAGATCGGCGACCAGCGAGCGCTTGCCCTTGTTCAGCCCGGTCCAGTAGATGCTCGCGCCGGTCTCGGTGAGCGGCCACCGATGACAGTCGGCCGCTCCGCCGATCGGATCGATCCGGATCACCTCGGCGCCCAACTGCGCCAACGTCATTCCGGCCAGGGGCGCGGCGACGAAACTGGAGATCTCGATGATACGCAGACCGGCCAGCGGTTGCGCCGCGCCGCCGGTCACGGGTTCACCACCGTGCTGGTCTCGGCCCATGCTCACACCACCCTCTCGAAGATCGCGGCGAGACCCTGGCCGCCGCCGATGCACATCGTCTCCAGCCCGTAGCGGCTCTCGCGTCTGTGCATCTCCCTCGCGAGGGTGGCCAGCATTCGTCCGCCGGTCGCGCCGACCGGGTGGCCCAGGGAGATACCGGAGCCGTGCACATTGGTGCGCTCCAGATCGGCCTCGCCGAATTTCCATTCCCGCATGACGGCCAGCGCCTGCGCGGCGAACGCCTCGTTCAATTCGATCAGGTCGATATCGGCCAGGGTGAGCCCGGCGCGTCGCAAGGCGGCGTCGGTGGCGGGCACCGGACCGATCCCCATGCTGTCGGGCGGAACACCGGCCACCGCCCACGCCTTCAACGCGACCAGCGGCGTGAGTCCGAGTTCGTCGGCCTTCTCCCGCGTGGTCACCAGGCACATCGCGGCGGCGTCGTTCTGACCGCTGGAATTGCCCGCGGTCACGGTGGACTCCGGATCGATTTTCGCCCGAACGGCTTTCAACGCCGCGAGGGATTCGAGTGTGGTGTCGGCGCGGGGATGTTCGTCGGTGTCGACGATCGTCTCGCCCGTGCGCGACGACACCGTCACCGGGATGATCTGTTCGGCGCTCGCACCGCTCTGCGCGGCGGCCACGGCGCGCCGATGCGAGGTCACCGCGAGCCGGTCCTGTTCCTCGCGCGGAATCGAGTACGCGCGCCGCAGGTTCTCGGCGGTCTCGAGCATTCCGCCCGGGACCGGATAGTGCCGCCCGCCCGCCGTTTCGCGGCCCCTGGCCAGACCGTCGTGCACCCGCACACCGCCGCGCGCGCCGCCCCACCGCATATCCAGCGAATAGAAGGGAACGTTGCTCATACTCTCCGCGCCACCGGCGACCACCACGTCGTTCGCGCCGCTGGATACCTGCATGACGGCCTGGATGACCGCCTGCAACCCCGAACCGCAGCGCCGGTCGACCTGCATACCGCCGACGGTCACCGGCAGGCCCGCGTCGAGCGCGATCACGCGGCCGATGGCAGGCGCTTCGCTGTTGGGATAGCAATGCCCGAGGACGACGTCCTCGATGACGTCGGGGCTGATTCCGGTGCGCGCCAGCAGACCTCGCAGGGCGGTGACCCCGAGATCGACGGCGGACAGCGATCGGAACAGCCCGCCGTACCGTCCGATCGGGGTGCGGACGGGTTCGCAGATCACTACTTCACGCATGGATTCGGTCTCCAGGAAAATCGGCGGTCAGAACCGTGTGTTCGACGGGCTTGTCGGCGTCCCCGCTCACGACGGCCACCGAGAGATCGGCGTCGGTAGCGTCGCCGCGGCGGATCCGGGCGGGCTCGGGGCAGAACAGCGGGGCGAGGTTGCGGTGCCGCAGACGGACGGGCGTCGCGTCGGGACGCTCCCGGCGGAGGGTCTCGGCCAGCGCCAGGGTCATCAGTGGACCGTGCACCACCAGTCCCGGATAGCCCTCGACGCCGGTCGCGTAGGGCCAGTCGTAGTGGATGCGATGCGGATTGGCGGTCGCGGCGCTGAAACGCATCAACACCGTGGGGTCGGTGCGCAACTCCCATTCCCATTCCCGCAGCCGCCGCAGCGGCGCGCCGACCGGTTCGATCGGGGGCGGGAACTCCGGAGCGGTCCGGCCCGGACCGGCCTCGCGGTAGATCAGGTTCTGGCGTTCCACCACGGCGGCGGTGTCGGCGGCGTTGGCAGTGTTGTTCAGGGCGTAGAGCCGGATCTCGACGTCGACGACGACGAGTGAACCGCTGCGTCCGGTCTTCGGCGTCACCGAGACCACGCGCGCCTCGCGCCGCACCGTCGACCCGATCGTCACCGTGCCGTCGATGCGCACGTCACCACCGGCGAACATGCGGCGCGGCAATTCCACCGGTGGAAGGAAACTGCCGCGCGCGGGATGTCCGTCCGGCCCGATCGCCGAGGACATCGGCCAACGCGCGAGCGCGGCCCAGTGCCACAGCGGCGGCAGCGGATCACCGGCGGCGAGCGGCGGCGCTCCCGAATCGAGTACCGCGCCCAGCGCGGCCACCGGGGTCGGATCGACGTATTCCTCGGTGACGACGGTGTGCGGTTCCCACGCGCTCACATGAACCGCCCGCCGGTCACTTCCAGCGTGGTGCCGGTCATATAGGAGGACAGGTCCGAGGCCAGGAACAGCGCGACGTTCGCGACTTCCTCGGGTTCGCCCGCGCGCGTCATCGGGATCTCGGCCATCTTCTGATCCCAGACGTGCTGGGGCATCGCGGTGGTCATGGGGGAGCGGATCAGGCCGGGCTGGATCGCGTTGACCCGCACGCCGTATCGGGCGGTCTCCTTGGCGGCGGCCTTGGTCAGCCCGATGATGCCCGCCTTGGCGGCCGAATAGTTGGTCTGGCCCGCCATGCCGACCTTGCCCGAGAGCGAGGAGATGTTGACGATGCTGCCGCGCTGCTGTTCGCGCATGATCGCCGAGGCCAGCCGGGTGCCGTGCCAGGTTCCCTTCAGGTGGACCGAGATCACCTGGTCGAAATCCTCTTCGCTCATCTTGCGCATGGTGGCGTCGCGGGTGATTCCCGCGTTGTTGACCATGACGTCGACGGAACCGAATTCGGTGAGCGCGGTGTCGAGCAGCGCGGAGACATCCGCCGCACTGGTGACATCGCACCGCACCGCACGTGCCACCTCGGATCCGAGGGTCTCGCGCGCGGTACCGGGATTCAGATCGCCGACCACGACGCGCGCGCCCTCACGCACGAACGCCGCGGCGATGGCGAGTCCGATGCCCTGGGCGCCGCCGGTGACGACCGCGACGCGGCCCTCGAGAAGTGACATGAGCGAATATCCTTTCCGCGTTGCCGCCCACTCGACGCCGAGTGCGCGCTGTCGGCCGCGAGCGGACGCGGTCGGGACCGAGGGCCGCCGACCGCGTCCGCGCGGCCGGAGATCAGTACTGGGTCGAACCCAGGTCCACCGAGATCTGGGTGGCCGTGATGTAGCGCGATTCGTCGCTCGCGAGCCAGGCGACGGTGTCGGCGATGTCGTCCGCCTCGGCGATCCAGGCGGGCAGGAACGGTGTGGTCATATTCGCCAGCTGCGGATTGGTTTCCAGTGCGCGGCCGAGGGCAGCGACCATGTCACCGCTTCCCATCGGCGTATTGACCGCGCCGGGATGCACGCTGTTGACGCGGATATTGTGTTTGCCGAGTTCGGCGGCCAAGCCGCGCGCCATTCCGGTGACCGCGTGCTTGCTGGCCGTGTAGTGCACCATGAAGGGCTGCATCTTCACTCCGGCGGCAGAGCTGATCAGGATGATGGAGCCGCCGCGCCCGCCGTCGATGATGTGCTGCGCGCCCGCGATGACGGTGTTCCAGGTGCCGGTGACATTGACATCCATCACGTCGCGGAAGGATTCGGGCGTGATGACGTTCCACGCCTCCGGAATACAGATTCCGGCGTTGGCCACGATGACGTCGAGCCGTCCCAGGGTCGCGACGCCCTCGTCCACGACTTTGCGTAGGCCGTCCAGATCCCTGGTGTCGACCGTGGAGGTGAGGATGCGTCGGCCGGTCGCCTCGACCAGGCGCGCGGTTTCGGCGAGATCGTCGGGCGTGGCCGAATCGTAGGGCACCGCTTCGGGGAGCGGCCCCGCGATATCGACGGCGATGATGTCGGCGCCGTCGGTCGCCATGCGCACCGCGTGCGCGCGGCCCTGACCTCGTGCCGCCCCCGTGATGAACGCCACCCTGTCCGTGAGTCGGCCGGTCACATGTGCTCCTCGTGTGTGTCGAGCGTCGGATATCGCTGGGATGTCCGGCGCGTTGACCGGAAGGCGGTTTGTTCCGAAGCGATGCGCGGAACAGGGTCGGTGCCTATCGTATGATATATGGTAAGCACAACGGTAACCTTCCGGAATGTAACTTTATGGTGTTGACGACCTCGGGGCAAGGTGTGCCGCGAGGCCGTATTCCAACCTAGTCGTACCAGTTCGCGGGTGGGCGAGGGAGACTCCCCGTATCACTGTCCCGATCTTGTGTCCGCTGTTACAGTTGTCGTTACTGGATGGTTATCTGTTCGTGGCTTCCCCTCGTCTCGGACGCGGTGGTGGACCCGGGCCGATCGCGAAGAAGGAGTGCGCGGATGTCGCAGGTCGTCGGGTTTGTCGGGGCCGGGCAGATGGGCGAACCGATGGTGGTCCGGCTGGTGCGGGCCGGTTTCCGGACGGTGGTGTTCGCGCGGCGGGAGCCGGTGCGCGAGCGTCTGCGCGCCGAGGGGGCCGAGGTCGTCGACTCGGCGGCCGAGGTCGCCGCCGTCGCGGACGTGGTCATCGCCTGCCTGTTCTCCGACACCCAGTTGATCGAGGTGCTCGGCGGACCGGAGGGCGTGCTCGCCAACGCCCGTCCCGACGCCGTGGTGGTCTCGCACACGACCGGCGCGGTCTCGACCGTGAAGGATCTCGCGGCGGCCCGCCCCGACGGCCCGATCCTGCTCGACGGACCGGTCAGCGGATCGGCGGAGGATATCGCCGCGGGAAAGCTGACGGTGCTGCTCGGCGGCCCGGCCGATCCGGTCGAGGCGGTGCGCCCGGTGCTGGCCTCCTACGCCGAAACCGTCATCGGCACCGGCGCGCTGGGCAGCGCGCTCGGCGTGAAACTGGTGAACAACGCGCTGTTCGCGGCGAACGCGCAATTGGTCGCCGTGGCCGCGGAGGTCGGTCGCGAACTCGGGATCGAGGACGGCCAACTGCTGCGCGCGCTGTCGGTGGCGAGCGGGCGGAGCTACGCGGCCGACTCCATCCTGCGCACCGGCGGTTTCGCGAAATTCGAACAGCGTGCCGCGCCTTTCCTTCGCAAGGATGTGGCGGCGTGCGTCGCCGCCACGGCCGATCTCGGCATCGATCTCGGTCAGCTCGCCGCAGTCATCACCGAAGGCCCGTTCGATCTCAGCTGAGTTTCACCGGAGAGACATCACCCCATGGACGCCAGAACCACCGAACAGCCCACTGAACAGCCCACCGAACAGCCCACCGAACACGACGGGCCGCGCGACGAATCCACCGATCCCGCCGAACTGAGCGCCATCCTGTCCTCGCAGCGCGCGGCCTTCTTGAAGGAGGGCCCGCCCTCGGCCGCGGTGCGGCGCAACCGCATCGATCGCCTGCTGGCCATGGTGCTGGACAATATCGACGAGTACGTCGACGCGATGGGGCGGGATTTCGGCACTCGCTCGCGCACGGGCACGCTGTTCGCCGAGATCACCGGCATGCTCACGGCTTTCGAGCACACCCGTTCACACACGGCGAAGTGGATGCGCGCCACGAAGGTCGGCCGGGTATCGCGCCTGTTCGGGGTCCGGGTCGACGTGCGGCCCGCGCCACTGGGGGTGGTCGGGATCATCGGACCGTGGAATTTCCCGCTGCAACTCGTCGTCGTTCCCGCGGCGTCGGCCTTCGCGGCGGGCAACCGGGTCATGATCAAGATGTCGGAGATCACCGCGCATACCGCGGAACTCACGCGGACTCTGGCCGCGAAATACTTCGACCCCGACGAACTGGCCGTGGTGACGGGTGGCGCCGATATCGGCGCGGCGTTCACCCGACTGCCGTTCGACCATCTGTTCTTCACCGGTTCGACCGGGGTGGGCCGTGCCGTGCAGCGCGCCGCCGCCGAGAACCTGGTGCCGGTCACCCTCGAACTCGGCGGGAAGAATCCGGTGGTGGTCGCACCCGACGCCGATATCGCCCACGCGGCGGGCCGGATCGCGCGGGCGCGCATGGTCAACGGCGGACAGGTCTGTGTCTGTCCCGACTATGTCTTCGTGCCCGAGGAGCGCGTCGACGGTTTCGTCGACGCGCTGCGCGAACAGTTGCGCGGGATGTTCCCCACCATCGTGTCCAACACCGACTACACCGCCTCGGTGAACCGGGCCAACTACGAGCGCGTGCTCGCCCTCGTCGACGAAGCCAGGGAACTGGGCGCGCAGGTCGAATCGATCGCACCCGCCGGAGAAGTACTGCCCGACGCCGCCGCGCGCAAGATCGCGCCGACGCTGGTGCGCGGCGTGACCGACGATATGCGGATCGCCTCCGAGGAGATCTTCGGCCCGGTGCTGATCGTTCGTCCGTACAAGACCCTCGACGAGGTCATCGACCACGTGAACGAGCGTCCCGCGCCGCTGGTCGCCTACTGGTTCGGACCGGATCGCGCCGATTTCCACCGGTTCGTCGGACGCACCCGCAGCGGCGGCATCGCCCGCAACGAATTCGCCATCCACATGTTCGCGGAGGAAGCGCCCTTCGGCGGCGTCGGCCACAGCGGCATGGGCGCCTACCACGGCAAAACGGGTTTCGACACCTTCAGCCATATGCGCACCGTCGCCGGTACCGATCTGCCGTTCGCGATCACCGGAATCGCCGCCCCGCCGTTCGGGCGCGGAACCGAGCGAATGATCGACTTCGCGCTGCGCTCCGCGCGCAGGCGCAACCGGCGTCGGGTACGGGGCCGACTGCCCGGCGCCTGAATCGCATTCGCGCACATCCGACCGCCACGTCCATCAAGACCGAGGAGTCACGTTGTCCCCTTCCGCGACCGGGTCCGAACCATCGCAATTCACGCTCATCGGCGCGGCCGACGCCGCCGCGGCCGCGCTGCCGGATCGGGATCTCATCGTCCAGGGCGATCGGCGCCACACCTACGCCCAGATCGCCGAACGGTCCAAGCGCCTCGCCGCGTACCTGCATTCCCGGGGCCTGGGCGCGCATACCGAGCGCGCGACACTCGACAATCACGAGGTCGGCCAGGACCTGCTCGGCATCTACGCCTACAACGGCAACGAATTCGTCGAAAGCCTGCTTGGCGCGTTCCGGTCGCGGGTCGCGCCGTTCAATGTCAACTACCGCTACGTCAAGAACGAACTCCAGCATCTGCTGGCCGATTCCGGGGCGTCCGCGCTCGTCTATCACGCGACGTTCGCGCCGCGGGTCGCCGAGATCCGTGCCGAACTGCCCGAATTGCGGGTACTGATCCAGATCGCGGACGACTCCGGCAACGAATTGCTCGACGGCGCGGTCGATTACGAGATGGTGATCGCCTCCACCGAACCGGACCCGATACCCGTGCGACCCTCGCCCGATGATCTCTACGTGCTCTACACCGGCGGCACGACGGGGATGCCGAAGGGCGTGCTGTGGCGTCAGCACGACATCTACATGGCGGCCTGCGGCGGCGGGAATGTCAGCACCGGGACGACGGTGGGTTCCTATGAGGAGATCGGGGCGCGCGCCGCCGAGAATCCCGGGGTCAAACTCATGCTGCTGCCGCCGCTGATTCACGGGGCGGCGCAGTGGGCGGTGATGACCGCGATGACGACCGGCCAGACCGTCGTGCTGTCGGCGGTGCTCGACCGTGTCGACGGCGAGGAGATCGCGCGCGCCATCGAACGCGAGAAGGTCGCCATCGCGATCGTCGTCGGTGACGCCATGGCCCGTCCCCTGCTCGCCGCGGTCCGCGAGACCGGGGCGGACGTGTCCTCGCTCGCGGCGCTCGCCAACGGCGGCGCGATCCTGAGCCCGACGGTCAAACAGCAGTGGATCGAGGCGATTCCCGGCCTGGCGGTACTCGACGGTGTCGGCTCGTCGGAGACCGGGACGCAATTGCACCACGTGTCGGCGGCGGGTTTCGTCTCGACCGGAACCTTCACCGCGGGCACCGATACCAGGGTGATCGCCGAGGACTTCGGCGCGGTGCTCGACGCGGGTCACGAAGGACTCGGCTGGCTCGCGAAGCGCCGCTTCACGCCGCTGGGCTACAAGGGCGACCCCGTCAAGACCGCGGCGACCTTCCCGGTGATCGACGGCGTGCGGTACGTGCTGCCCGGTGACCGCGCGCGTCACCTGGAGAACGGCACTATCGAACTGCTCGGGCGCGATGCCGTCACGATCAATTCCGGCGGCGAGAAGATCTTCGCCGAGGAGGTCGAATTGGCGATCTCCTCGCATCCGGCCGTCGCCGACGTCCTCGTCGTCGGTCGCCCGAGCGAACGCTGGGGGCAGGAGGTCGTCGCGGTCGTGGAACTCGTCGAAGGCCACAGCGCCGACGCCGCCGAATTGATCGGGCATGCCGCCGCTTCCATCGCCCGGTACAAACTGCCCAAGGCGGTGGTCTTCCGTCCCGCGATCAGCCGCAGCCCCGCGGGCAAGGCCGACTACCGCTGGGCGCGCGAGCAGGCCGTCGCCGCGAATTGATCGTCGCTTCCGTGCGGAGGGCCCTACCGGCGTACGGGTAGGGCCCTCCGTGCGTCGCGCTCACCTCGACCGTGATGAACCCCTGGCCTTGCGCACCAGACCACCGCCGATGATCAGCCGCTGGATCTCGCTGGTGCCCTCGTACAGGCGCAGCAGACGCACATCACGGTAGATCCGCTCCACCGCGACGTCGCGCATGTAGCCGGTGCCGCCGTGCACCTGCACCGCGAGATCGGCGACATCGCCCGCCATCTCGGTGCAGAACAGTTTCGCGACCGAGGGCGCGACGCGCTTGTCCTCCCCGGACACCCATTTCGCCGCCGCGTCGCGGACCAGGGCCCGGCCCGCCATGACCCCGGTCTGCATATCGGCCAGCATCGCCTGGACCAGCTGGAATTCCCCGATCGGCGTGCCGCCCTGGGTGGCGGTCGCGGCGTAGGCCACCGATTCGTCGAGGGCGCGCTGCGCGGTGCCGACCGCCAGCGCGGCGATATGCACCCGGCCCCGGGCCAGCGAGGTCATCGCCGCGCGGTAGCCGATGTCCTCGGCGCCGCCGACCAGCGCGTCCCGGCCGACGCGCACGTCCTGGAACCGCACCTGCGCGGTCCACGCGCCCTCCTGGCCCATCTTCCGATCCTTGGGGCCGACCTCGATACCCGGTGCGTCGGCCGGAACCAGGAAAACCGCTATGCCCGCGCCGTTCTCGTCGGCGGGGCGGGTGCGGGCGAAGGTGACGAACAGGTCGGCCACCGGCGCGTTGGTGATGAAACGCTTCTCGCCGTTGATGATCCAGTCCTCGCCCGATCGGGTCGCGGTGCTGCGCAACGAACCCGGATCGGAACCGGCGCCTTCCTCGGTCAGCGCGAAGGAGGCGACCACGGCGCCGGAGGCAATCGGTTCGAGCCAACGCGATTTCTGTTCCTCGGTGCCGAAGCCGACCAGCACCTGCCCGGCGATGCCGTTGTTGGTGCCGAACATCGAGCGCAGGGCGAGGGTCGTGTACCCGAATTCCATCGCGAGTTCGACGTCCTGGGCGAGATCGAGTCCGAGCCCGCCCCACTCCTGGGGGATGGCGTAGCCGAACAGGCCCATCGCCTTGGCCTGCGCCACGATCTCGTCCGGCATCCGGTTCTGCTCGGCGATCTCGCGCTCCCGCTCGACGACGGTTCGGACGAATGTCCGGGTCTGGGCGAGGATCTCGCGGAAATCCTCGGCGGTTACCGCGTCGCCGACGGCGGACGGACTCGTCATGGCATGGCCTCCTCGTATCTGCGGGCGCTCGGTCGGGCTCCGGTGCGTTCCCTTGACCACAGCCTCGGGTTGCATAACATTACTGTAATGCTAGCGGTATGGATTACGGGAGTGGCTTGCCGCTCCGTTCGGTCGACCGGATCCTCCCATTCGGATCGGAGGTCGCGGCGGTGAACGCCTTCGATATCGGTCTGCTGATCCTGCGCGTACTGCTCGGGCTCACCCTCGCCGCGCACGGATACGCCAAATTCTTCTCCGGCGGACGGATCGCGGGCACGGCGTCGTGGTTCGACGGTATCGGGATGAAGCCGGGTCTCCTGCACGCGCGGCTCGCGGCGAGCGGCGAAGTCGGCTTCGGCCTCGCGCTCGCGGCCGGCCTCCTCACACCGCTGGCCGCCGCCGGATTCGTCGCACTGATGCTGGTCGCGGCGTGGACCGTGCACCGGACCAACGGATTCTTCATCGTGCACGACGGCTGGGAGTACAACCTGGTGCTCGCGGTCGCGGCGGTAGTGGTGGCGACGCTGGGTCCCGGTGCGATCAGCCTCGATGACCTCCTCGTCGGGTCGGACCGAATCGACGGCGCACTCGGCTTCGGCGTCGCGCTCGGTCTCGGCCTGGCGGGCGGGATCGGGCAACTCGCACTCTTCTACCGGCCCGTGCCCGCGAACGAAGCGTGAAACGTCATGAACGACTCCACGACACAGAACCACGACGCGGCAACGGGATTCGCGGACCGACTCGCGGCGCGGCTGAACGCCTACGGTGACCGCCCGTGTATCGAATTCGAGCGGCGCTGGTATTCCGGCGACGACATCACCGCCTACATCCGCGACACGGCGCGCGCCCTCGACCGGGCCGGGGTGTCGACCTCCGACCGGGTCGGGGTCGTCGCGCGCAACCGGCTACCGCACGCGGCGGCCGTGCTCGGATTCATCACCGAGAGCCGTCCGGTCGCGATGATCAACAGCTATCAATCCGATCGGGCGATCGCCCGCGATGTCGAACAACTACGGCTGAGCGCGGTGATCGCCGACCGGCGGGATTGGACCCCTGCCGTCGTGGCCGCGTGCGAGCGGGCGGGCAGCGTCGGGGTGGCACTGTCGCTCGACACGCCCCGCGTCGAGACCCTCGTCGCCCGTGATCGCGCCCGCGCGCCGGAACCGGCCGTGCCCGGCCTGCATATCCTGACCAGCGGAACCACCGGCCCGCCCAAACGCCTCCCGATCCCGCTGCCCGCGCTCGCGCACACCGTGCGGAGTATGACCGGTGGCGCGACCGAGGCGCCGCCCGACGATCCGCCCGAACTGGTCTTCTGGCCCTTCGGCAGTATCGGCATCTGCCAGCTGCTCGCCGCCCCCTTCCTCGGCAAACGCATGGTCCTGCTGGAGAAGTTCAGCGTCGAGGAATGGGTGCGAGCGGTCAAGACCTACCGGATCGCCCGCACCGGCGTGCAGCCGACGATCGTGCGCATGCTGCTGGAAGCCCAGGTGCCACGCGAGGATCTGGCCTCGCTGACCTCCCTGCCCGGCGGCTCGGGCCCACTGGAACCGCAACTGCGCGAGGAATTCGAGCGGCGCTACGACATTCCCCTGCTGTGGGCCTACGGCGCCACCGAATTCGCGGGTTCGGTCTGCGCGTGGACACCCGATCTGCACGAGCGTTTCGGTGCGACGAAACCCGGGAGCGTCGGCAGAGCGCTCCCCGGCGTCGAGGTCCGGATCGTCGATCCCGAGACCGGTTCCGAGGTGGACACCGGTGCGCGCGGGCTCCTGGAGGGCCGGGTCGCGGTACTCGGCCCGGACTGGATCCGCACCACCGACCTCGCCTCGGTCGACGCCGACGGCTTCGTCTCGATCCACGGCAGGGCGGACGGCGCGATCAACCGCGGCGGATTCAAGATCCTGCCCGAAACCGTGCGCGCGGTGCTGCTCACCCACCCCGCCGTCCGCGACGCCTGCGTGGTGGGCGTACCCGACCGCAGACTCGGCCAGGTGCCGTTCGCCGCGATCGAACCACGCCGCGGCGAGCCGATCCCGTCGGAGACGGAACTGCGAGCGCTGGTGCGTGATTCACTGCCGAGCCACCACGTCCCGGTCGCCGTCGTCATCGTCGATCGGCTCCCGCGCAACGCGGCGTTGAAGGCGAAGGTGGACGAGGTGGCGGCGCTCTATCCAGGCGAGTGAGGACGGTCGCCGGGAACTCACGCTGCGACGATTCGCCGGGTGTCGATTCACGCGGTGGTGATTCACGCGGTGGCGATTCACGCGGTGTCGACCTGGTAATCCCGCACGTAGTCCGTGTCGACTCCGATCACGCCGACCGCGGTCGCGCCACCCGGGCTGCCGAGTGGAATCGTCCGGCCCGGCAGCGGTTCGGTGAAGAACCTGGCGTTCTCGGTGACGAACCGCTCCTGCCCGTCGGGAAGGTCGTCCTCGTAGTAGATCGCCTCGACCGGGCATGCGGGCTCGCAGGCGCCGCAGTCGGTGCATTCGTCGGGCTGGATATAGGCCATCCGATCACCGACGAAGATGCAGTCGACGGGGCACTCCTCGACGCAGGCCCGATCCAGGATGTCGACGCAGGCGGCGCCGATCACGAACGTCACGATGTTCTCCTCCGCTGTTCGGCCCGCGATGCGGGATATCCACAAGCCTGGCGGCCGGTCGCGCGGTGGGGTAGCGGTCCGATACCCACCACCCCATAAGCTGTCCTTATGACCTTGCCGCCGGGAACACCCGATCTGGAGGTCATCGATCTGCTCGTCTCGGTGGCGGAACTGGGCAGTCTCGGCGCGGCGGCGCGCAGACACGGCATCAGTCAGCCCGCCGCGGGAATGCGGATCAAGGCGCTGGAGCGACGACTGCGCCTGCGACTGCTCGATCGCGGCCCCACCGGATCGACGCTGACCGACGCCGGGCACACCGTGGTCGAACTCGCCCGTCCGGTGCTGGCGGCCGCGCGGGGCCTGGTGGACGGTATCGCCGCCCTGCACGAGTCCGCCCGCCCGAGCCTGCGCGTCATGGCGTCGAAAACCATTGCCGACCATCGTATTCCGCAATGGCTGACGGCATTGCGCAAACTCCGTCCCGACCTGGCGGTGGAACTCGATGTCGCCAACTCCCGACAGGTGACCGCGGCCGTGCGTGACCGCGAGGCCGAAATCGGGTTCATCGAAGGCCCCCGTGCACCGGAAGGTTTGGGCAGTCGCGTCCTGGTCGCCGACGAACTCGTCGTGGTCGTCGCGCCGACCCACCCGTGGGCATCTCGCCGCCGCGCGGTGACCTCGCGCGAACTCGCGGCCACCCCGTTGCTGTGGCGGGAGAAGGGGTCCGGAACCCGCGATACGGTGTGGGAGGCGCTGGAGATCCACGGTGCCCCGGCCCGGCCCGCGGCCGAATTCGGCTCGGCGGCGGCCATTCTCGCCACCGCGCGCGGCGGTGTCGCGCCCGCGGTGGTCAGCCGCCTGATCGTTGCGCACGAGTTGCGCGCGGGAACGCTGCGCGAGGTCCCCCTCGCCGACTCGATCGCCCTGACCAGGAAGTTCCGTGCCATCTGGCATCGCAGAACCCCTCCGAGCGGCGCGGCCGAGGATCTGGTCGAACTCGCCGCGCGCATCGAGTCGGCGCGAACGAGCAGGCGATAGAACTCGAATCGCGTTCGCCTGCGGCCGCTGTGGTCAGCGTTCGCCTACGGGGTGTCGGCGTTCGCCTTCGACGTCGCGGAGGAAGGATTCGATGAGTTCGATCGCCTCGTCGTGGGCGGTGTCGACGGCGAAGGCTTCTTCCATGCGAAGGAAGCGCGAGACGCTGGACATCAGCAGGACCAGCGCGCCGGGGGTGTAGGTTTCGGCGGGTTTGCCGTAGTCGGCGAGAATCTTGGTCACGGCGTCGAGTTGGAGGGTTCGGAAGCGTCGCGAGGAGTCGGCGATCTCGGTGCGGATGGCTTTGCGGTGGTTGGCGAGGGCGACGAATTCCATGGTCATCGCGGTGTGGGATTGGTCGTGGATGGCTTCCCACAGCGACCACAGTGGTTGGGGTGAGGCCAGCGCTTCGAGTTGGCGGTGGTAGCTGCGTTCGGCCCCGCGACGGAAGAGTTCGATGAACAGATTGTCCATATTGCCGAAGTAGTAGTGGTAGAGGGCGGAATTCGTTTCCGCTCGCGCCGCGAGCCGTCGGGTGCTGACCGCGGCGTAGCCCTCTTCTCGCATGATCAGTTCGGCGGCGTCGAGGAGCGCGGTGCGCGTCGGCGAGTCCTCGGCGTCGGAGCCGCGGGCGGGCTTCATCGTGTGGCCTCCCGGATATGTGAGGCGCGAAGCCTGCGGTTGCCGTTTGCGGCCCGGTTGCGCATGCGGCGGGTGAGCGAGTTTCGGGCGGATTCCAGTCTATGGCGGCTCGGGGACCGGCTGTCGGTCGGGCGATCCGCAGGTCGCGCGAAGTGCTCGACAGTGGACACGGCTCGGGCCGCCGAGCGGGTGTGCTCCGGCGGTGCCTCGGCGATCGCGTGCGAGGTCGATGTGCGATTGCGACGCGGTCCTCGAGGCGATGCGCAAGACGCGCGCCGAATTCGGCGCGATCGAAATCTCGGTCACAGTGCGGGTCCGGTCGGCACACCACACCGCCGCCGAAGGCCCCGTGTCGGCCTCGGCCTGCCCAGACGTCGAGGGCAGGTGTCACGCGTCGGTCGGCACCGTCGCCCCCCGATTCGCGAACTCGACCGTCGCGAAGTTCACCGTGGCCAGCGCCGCCAATTCGTTGCCGGGTATCTCGATCACCTCGACCTGCACGACGACCGAACGTTTGCCCGCGTGCACGATCCTGCTGACCGCGCGGGCCGCGCCGCTGGTGATGGGGCGGAAATAGCGCACGCTCAGGTCCGAGGTGACCACGCCCGCGTTCGGTGGGCGGGTCTCCAGGGCGAGGGTGCCCGCCGCGATATCGGCGAGGGTCGCGATGAGGCCGCCCTGGAGTCCGCCCGCCGTATTGACCACGTGCGGGGCGACCGGGAGTTCCCAGACCAGGGATCCGTCCGCGTCGCGTTCCTTGCGGTACCCGATGTGGTCGAACAGTCCGCTGATCTGCTGTATCGATGTCATGGTTTCGGCTCATTCCGTAGCTCGTCGGCCGTGTATCCCTTGCGGGACAGCAGATCGCGCAGGCCGTTGATGTCGACTTTGCCCGTCGACCCGCGCGGGATGCTCTCGTCGGATTCCAGCAGCAGCCAGATCGTCGGAATCTTGAACGCGCTGAGTAGATCTCGCGCGCCCGCGCGTATCCGCGCGGCGGTGGCGGCGCGATCGCAGACCACCGCGGCGGCCACCTGATCGCCGCGTCCCGCGTCGACCGAGGTGACGAAGGCGTTCTCGACACCGGTGACGCCACGCAGCGCCTTCTCCACCTCGCTCGGGTAGACCGTCGCACCGCTGACTTTGAACATGTCGTCGGAACGTCCGTGGTAGAAGAGGAATCCGGCCTCGTCGAGCCTGCCCAGATCACCGGTGCGATAGAAACCGTCCTCGGTGAGCAGGTCTTCACGACTCCGCCCGCACATGCCGCGCAACATATGCGGGCCGCGCAGCAGGATTTCGCCGATCGACCCGGTGGGGGCGGGGGTGCCGTCCGCCGGGTCGGCGATGCGCACCTGCATCCCGTCGAAGGGTCTACCGCAGCTTCCGAACGCGGATTCGGGCATATCGGTGTCGGCCGGGTAGCCGCAGTACGGGCCGAACGATTCCGTCATGCCGAACAGGTTGGCTCTGGTGCCGGGGCGGGCACGCTGGTTCGCGGGCAGTAGCGCGTCCAGGCTGCCCGGGCGCAGCGCCGAGAGATCGGCGCCGATCGAATCCGCTCGGCGAGCTAGTGCTTCGGCCTGGTCCGGCCAGCCGCGGAACAGGGTGACGCGCTCGCGTTCCAGCAGACGCAACGTCGTCTCCGGTCGGGGAATCTCCTCGGTGACCAGGGTCGCGCCCGCCAGTAGCGCCGAGAGCACGCCGCCGCCGAATCCGCCCACCCAGAAGAACGGCATCGGCAGATACAACCGGGTGTCGCCGTCGATGCAGCGGCCCGTGAGCCCGGACCGCACCGCGCCGAACGCGTTGCCGTGCGAGTGGATCACGCCCTTGGGCAGGCCACGGCTGCCGGAGGTGAACATGATGGTCAGCGGATCGGCCGCGGTGACGGTCGTGGCCGAACTCCGCGCGACCGCCGCCGCCTCCGGCGTGACCGGTAGCTCTTCGGTGTGCTCGACGGTCCAGATCCGGCGCAGCGCGGGCAGTTCCGGGTGCAGGATCGTCGCGTCGTCGTCGGGCAGTGCCAGTGCGGCGCGCAGTCCGTCGAGATAGCGGTGCCCACGGAATTCCTCGGCCGCTATGAGGATCTGCACCGAGGCGACCCGCAGTTGGGCGATCAGTTCCGGGGTCTTGAGCAGGGTGCTGAGCGGTACGAGGACGGCGCCGATTCTGGTGAGGGCGATCGCGATCCGCACCCAGGCGATGCCGTTGGGCATGACCAGGCCGACCCTGGTGCCCGTGGCGATACCGGCCTCGATGAACGCGGCCGCCAATTGCTCTGTGGTGGTGTCGAGTTCGGCGTAGGTGAGGTGTGCCGTCGGGTCGATCACCGCGGGCTGCCCCGCGTTCGCGACGGCTCGCGACCGCACCAGTTCGTCGACGGTACGCGGGACGACCGCTTCGGCCTCCGGGCCCCGGTCGGGCACCCCGCTCACCTGTGCCACGGAAAGCGTGCGCCGCCGGGTGGTGTCCGAGTGGGAGATCTCCCGCGCCTGGGAATCGGTGTTACCGGTGCGAGCCTGCTCGCCTTCGACGGGGGACACCCCGGGCTCGACCCGCGATCCGCGCTGCCCGTGGTAGTGGACCAACCCCTCGTCGTCGACCCGCACCAGATCGCCGGTGTGGAACCAGCCGTCGGCGTCGAAGCATTCCTCGCGGCCGCGCTTGTAGTAGCTCTGCATGACGTACGGGCCGCGAAGACACAATTCGCCGCTCTCGCCCACCGCTACCTCGTCGCCGGTTTTCGGATCGACGACGCGGACACCGAAGCCGGGCGCGGGTCTGCCGAAGAAACCGTGCCGACGCTCCGGTCGATCGGTCCCGTCGCCGCCGAGCAGCGCGACGCCGCCCGCCTCGGTCGAACCGCGCCGATCGGGGATATCGGGGGGCGCGCTATTCGGATCGAAGGTAATTCCGAGCGGATCGGTAGTCGTTCCGTGCGGATCGAGGGTCGCGCCGCCCGTGTCGACGGCGGTCGAACAGTGCAGGGTCGCTCCGGCCACCAGCGTCGCGAGCAGTCCGGAGGCGAAACCGCCGATCGAGAAGAACGGTGAATCGCAGGAGACGACGTCGGCCTCGGTCACCCCGCGAACCTCATTGAGATTCGCCTGATGGTCCAGAAGTGCGCCGTGGGTGTGCACCGCGCCCCTCGCGGTCCCGGACGGACCGGAGGTGTAGACGATGCCCAGCGTATCCGCCGGGGCGACATCGTCTTCCGCGGCGGTGAGCAGCGCCTCGTCCACCGAATCCGCGAGGCGGTCCAGTTCGGCGATATCGCGGACCCGGTCGCGGGTACCGGTGCGGTAGCTGACAGCGATATGGCGCAATTGCGGAACCGCCGCACAGAGCAGACGTTCACCGGTTCCGAATTCGGTTTCGGTGACCACCTCGGTAAGCTGTCGCACGTAGTTGTGGGAGCGATAGGTGTCGGCGGCCAACAGGATTCGGATATCGGCGTCGATCAATCGCGCACGCAGTTCCGTGGTGGTGCCGACAGTCGAGAAGGGAACGACCACCGCGCCGATCCGCGCGGCCGCGAGCGCGCCGACGACGAAATCGACGCCGTCGGGATACAGCAACCCGATATGGGTTCCCTTCCCGACGCCGAGCGCGATCAATCCCCGGGCCAGCCGCGCCGAAAGCCGTTGCGCGGTCGCGTAATCGAGGCGCTCGTCATCGCAGATCAACAACGGATGAGCGGGACGGGTCCGCGCGTGCTCGCGCAGGACGCGGGCCACGGTGCGGGATTCATCGGACATGATCGCCTCGAACGGACGACGTGGCTTCGGTGAAATGACGTCGGACCGCGGTCAGATCCGCCTTGCCGGACGGGGTGCGCGGAATGGCGTCGACGATCGCGATCTCGGTGGGGATCTCGTAGCGAGCCAGCACGGTGCCGAGATATTCGACCAGATCGTCGGCATCGGCCGAATGCCCGTCGCGCAATTCCACCAGCGCCACCGGTGTCTCGCCGAGCCGTTCGTCGGGCCGGGCGACCACGGCCGCGCCGCGCACCGACGGATGGCTCTCCAGTGCGCCGCGCACATCGTCGGGCATGATCTTGAATCCGCCGCGGATGATCGCCTGATCGGCGCGGCCGAGGATATAGAGGAATCCGTCGGCGTCGATCCGCGCGATATCGGTGGTGCGGATCCAGTCCGCCCCCGGCCCGAGTTGTCCCGGCTTCACCTCGAGCAGACCGGTTTCGTCGGTCCGCACGACGGTGCCCGTGTCGTCGACGACGCGCAGTTGTGCGCCTCCGCTCGCGCGGCCGACACTGCCTCGCTTGGCATTCCAGTACTTCTGGTGGTCGGGCAACGTCCAGCCCGCTACGCCGCCGCCGAATTCCGTCGCGGCGTAGGAGGTCAGGACGGGGATGCCGAATTTCTCGTGGAAGGCGTCGGCGTCGGCGGCCGACAGTGGCGCGGTGCCGGATGTCGCGACGCGCACGCCGTCAAGGTCGGCCCTGTCGAGGTCCGAGTGCAGCACCATACGAAGGGCCGCGGGTACCAGCGACACCGCGGCGGGCCGATGCTTGCGCACCGCCGCCGCCCAGCGGTCGAGTTCGAATCGCGGCAGGAAGACGAAGGGGCGAGCCTCGGTGACGCATTGCAGGATTCGGAAGACCCCGCCGATGTGGACCAGCGGCGCGTTGACGATCGCGACGCCGCGCCGCGGTTGTGTCGGCGACGGCGAGCGGTCGGGATCGGGGCCCATCACCGAGCGGGCCAACATGTCGTAGGTGATGTCGACCCGTTTGGGCGGACCGGTCGTGCCCGAGGTCAGCATGCGCACCGCGACGCCGGAAACCGCCGAACCGGAACTGTTTTCGGACGGGCCGACCGCGGGTTCGGCACCGAGATCGGTGATCGTCACTGTCGCCGTGCCGGATCCGGGCGTGACCAGTGCGGCGAGGTCGTCGGGGCCGCCGACGATCAGCGGCAGGCGCAGCGCGGCGATATCGGCGCGGGTCCGGTCGTCGCCGCGCGAGGGGTTGATCACCACGACGGTGCCGCCGCCGAGCAGCACGCCGAGCAGGGCGGCCACATGTTCGGGCCGATTGCGCAGCAGGATGCCGACCTGGCGCGGCGCTCCCATCCGCGCGTGGACGCGGTGCGCCAGGTCGCCGAGCGCGCGCCACGAATACCAGATGTCGTCGTATTCGACAGCGGGCGCGTCGGGCTGTAGCGCGAGCACGTCGGCGATGCGGCGACTCAGGGAATGAGCGGTCATCAACGGATCCTCGGTTCGGTCGGGACAGCGCGCCCGTCCGCGTCGTTCGCGGCGGCCGCCAGTTCGGCAGTGGCGATCGGATTGCCCAGGCGGGTGTAGATGAGTCCGTGATCCATCGCGGCACGGTAGGGCATGTCGAGCGATTCCCAGATCGCCTTGACGGTGCCCTGCGTCGCCGCGGGAGGTTTGGCCGCGATGGTCGCCGCGATCTCGTGCGCGCGTGCCCAGAGTTGTTCGCGCGCGACGACTTCCGAGACCAGGCCGATGCGCAGCGCGGTCTCGGCACTCACGCGTTCGTCGTTACCCATGAGCGCGATGCGCAGGGTCTCACCGAGACCGACGCGGCGCATGAGTCCCACCGGTTCCAGCGCGCTGACCAGTCCGGCCGACACGTGGGAGTCGAAGAAGGTGGCCTCCCGCGAGCAGATCACCACGTCGGCCTCGTTGACGAAATAGAACGCGCCCGCCGTGCACATGCCCTGCACGGCACACACCACCGGCTTCCACATCTTCTGCCATTTGGGGCTGAGCGCCTCGCCGGGATCGTCGTGGTGCCACACGCTCGACGGCTGCCCGTAGGGCGTCTTGATGTCCAGACCGGCGCTGAAGGCCCGATCACCCGCCGCGCGCAGCACCACGGCGTGCACCGAGTCGTCGAGTTTGAGCAGATGCCAGGCGTCGCGTATCTCCTCGCACATCACGCGGTTGAAGGCGTTGAGCCGATCCGGCCGGTTCAGGGTGATGGTGGCGACCCGATCGATCTCGTTCGTCTCCACGATGATCGTCTCGAAACCGGTCACGTTCGCCGCTTCCACTTCCGCATCGGGCCTGCCCCCCGCACTCATCGGCACTGCCAATCCGGTGTGCGCTTCTCGACGAAGGCTTTGGGGCCTTCGAGCGCGTCCTCGGTGCGGGTGACGCGTTCGCGGAAGGATTCGGCCAGCATCTCGGCTTCGTGCAGCGGCACGTCGAGTCCCTTGATGATCGCCAGTCGGGTGCCCCGAACAGCCAGTGGGGCATTGGAATTGAGGATGTCGCCGATCTCGTGCGCGCGTTCGAGCAGACGTTCGTGCTCGACCACCTCGGTGACCATGCCCAGTTCGTAGGCGCGCTGGGCGCTCATCCGCTCGTGCTTGCCCATCAGCGCCATGCGCAGCGCGACCGTGCGCGGCAGCACCCGCGCCAGCCGGACCACCTCCCGGCCCGCGACCAGCCCGATGCTCACGTGCGGATCGAAGAAGGTGGCCTTGTCCGAGGCGATGACGATATCGCCGGTGGTCACCCAGTCCAGGCCCGCGCCGCAACAGATTCCGTTGACGGCGACCAGGATCGGTTTGGTCATGCTCCGGAACGGCGGGGTGCCCTCCTGGGGCGCCTCCCATTGTTCGTAGCTCGACAGGTACGGCCGTTCGTTGAGCACCTTGCCGTCACCGGGAATCGCCTTGACGTCGGCGCCGGTGCAGAAGGCGCGGCCGGAACCGGTGACGACGAGCAGCCAGACCTTGTCGTCGTTCTCGGCCTCGTCGTAGGCGGCGCGCAGCTCGGTGATCATATGCGGGCTGAGCGCGTTGAGGGCATCGGGGCGGTTCAGCGTGATGGTCGCCGTATGCCCGTCGACCTCGTATCCGATGGTGTCGAACGGCATCGTTGTTCCTCCTGGGCCGGGCCGTGCCTGAACCTTACTGTTATATGTACAGTAGACAATACCGTCAGCCCCTGCAAAGGTGGCGGGAAGCGCCGATGAGGAAAGAGGTCCGATGGCTGAGAACGGGCAGACCCTCCCGGGCGACGCGGCGCCCGCCGTGCCCGGGCCGCGCGGTCCCGAACTGCGCTTCGGTGAACGGCCGCTGCCGCAGACCGTGGCGGCCGCCGCGGCCGTCCGCAGGCTCGCGGGCGTGCTGCTGTCGCTCGAGCATCCGCACCCGACGGTGGATGTACTCGTCACCAGGATCGAGGAATGGGAACGCGAACTCGCCGCGGCGACACCACCCGATCCCGCGCCTCGGATCGGGGCGGCGAGCAGCGACACCCAGCGCGTCTACCTGGACCACGCCGCCGACATCGGCGCGTTCAATCCGTGTTTCCCCGAATACGAGTTCGACCACATCGACGCCGAGAAGGCGCACGGCCGCATCACCTTTCCGCTGGTGCACGAAGGACCGCCGGGCCTGGTGCACGGCGGATTCCTCGGGGTGTTCTTCGACGCCGTCATCCAGCAGCAGAGTTGCGCGGTCGGCCTGTCGGGCAAGACGCGGTCGATGAACATCACCTATCGCCGCCCCACCCCGATTCTGGTCGAACTGGATTTCGACATCACCCGAACGGTGGGGGAGGCGGGTATCGAATCGACGGCCAGGCTGCTGCGCGCGGGCGAGGTGCTGTGCCGAGCGGTCGTGCGGACGGTGGCCGTTCCGCTCGACCAGTTGGGGACGTCGCGCTACGGAAAGCGCCGGATCCGCACATGACCACAGAAGGAAGAGGCATACCGATGACCAGTTCCAGCGCCGCCGACGGCCGGGTTCTCTACGAGGTGGATCCCGATCGTCGGATCGCGACCGTCACGCTGAACAATCCCGCGCAGCGCAATTCCTACGACGCCGCCATGCGCGACGGCCTGGCGCGCTATCTGGACGAGGTGGCCGAGGACGACGACATCACCGTCGTCCTGTTGCGCGGTGCGGAAGGGGTGTTCAGCACCGGCGCGGATATGAACAACGCCTACGGCTGGTACGGCGAGCGCGGACAGGGCAACGGGGCCAACGGTAGTAAGCCTGCCAAGAGCAGGCCGAGCCAGCGACGCAGACTCACCGTCGATCGAAAGTCGTTCGGTTTCTACCACAATTTCCTGGGCTTCCCGAAGATCACCGTCGGCGAGATCGGCGGCTACGCGCTCGGCGGCGGCTTCGAAATGGCGCTGATGACCGATATCTCGGTGATCGCGCGCGATGCCAAGATCGGCATGCCCGCCACCCGGTTCCTCGGCCCCGCGCTCGGCAGCCTGCACATGTTCTTCCACCGGCTCGGCCCGGTTCTGGCGCGCCGGATGCTGTTGACCGGTGACATCATCGAAGCGGGGACCCTCGAACATCTCGGTGTGTTCACCGAGACCTGCGATCCGGCCGCGGTGACCGCGCGGGCGCGCTACTGGGCCGAGAAGGCCGCCAAGATGCCCGCCGACGGTGTCGTCATCGCGAAGGAGGCATTCCGGTTGGTCGAACAGAGCCAGGTCTACCAGGGTGAGGAAGTGGCGAGTTATCTGTTCCACGCATTCGGCACGAATCTGCAATTCGCGCCGGGTGAATTCAATTTCGTGAAGACCCGCGCGGAACACGGCACCAAGGAGGCATTCAAACTACGCGACGAGCATTTCCATGTTCCGGAACCCGACGCGCCGTAGCCTCCGCTGAAACAAAAGAAGAGGCCGACGCGAATCGCGTCGGCCTCTTCTTCGTATCCGATCCCGGTCCTCTCGCATGCGACGGCATCGAGTGAGTCCTACCCGGCCGCAGCCGCTTTACTCGCGCGCCGTGGCGTCGATGTCGCCGCGGGTTGCTGGGTGCCGATCAGCGAACTGGCGTGATCGAGAATGCATTTCAAACCGTATTCGAAGTTGTGGTCGTCCGGCGCGCCCGACTTGCGTCCCTTGGCCATTGCCTCGGCGAGCAGTGGCGTGGTCTCGGGTTCGACGACGATATCGTCGTAATACGCGCCCGCCTGCGCGTCCTGCTCTTTGTTCTTGTCGTAGAGACGTTGCAGCACCACCGAACCGCGGATATGCAGGCTGATCGCGGAATAGGTGTCGAAGGCCTCGTCCACCGACAAACCCGCCTCGACCAGGCTGGCCACCGCGTGTTCGGTCTGCCGCGCGCCCAGCTGGGCGGCGTGCGGGCTCAGCGCGGACCTGATCAGGATCAGATCGCACAGAATGGGATTGCCGAGGAACGCGCTGCGCATGGTGCGCGCGTGGTTGGTCAGCGATTCGCGCCAGTCGCGGGCCTCGATGAACGGCGTGGCGAAGACGTACTGGCTCAGCGCGCGGTCGGTCATCGCGTTGAGCAGGTCGTCCTTCTTGCGGAAGTACCAGTAGATACTCGTGACTCCCACGTCGAGGTGCTTGCCGAGCAGCGGCATGCTCAGACCGTCGATCGACACCTGTTCGGCCAGCTCGAAAGCGCCCTCGATGATGTCCTCTGGATTGAGAGAGCCGCGCTCGCGCCTCGGCCGCTTTGCTGCGGCGCTTCGTTTCGTCATTCCAGATCCCACTTCCGTGAAAGGTCTACTTACCTGAACACGAACACGTCACTTCAGGTCTCGACTGATGAGCCGGTGCCAGAGTTCGGTCCGCGAAACACGTTTCGACTATCCGTAACACGCCGAAGTGACGGGACTGAAAGTAGCACAGTAAATCGTACCACGGAGGTTACTGTCGGAGTGTTTCGAGGGGGTGGCGAAGAGGCCCCGAGCCATTGCTCCCGGACCGTTCCGGAGTTACCTGGCTCACAGTTCGAGAACGTACTCGAAATGTATTCGGCCACCGGCGACAAGGAATTCCGGTGAGACAACCTACCCGGTCGGTCCCCAGGTTCCGGTGAACACCGGATCGCGTTTCTCGGAAAAGGCCGCGAAGGCTTCCAGGACATCGCGGCCGGACAGATTGATCGTCTGCGCGCGCGCCTCGTTGGCGAGCGCTTCGCGCATCGTGTGATCGGTGCCGCCGTTCAGCAGCGCCTTGGTCTGGGCCAGGGCGGTCGGCGGACCCGAGGCCAAGCGGACGGCGAGGTCGTCGACGAATTTGTCGATACCGTCGCGGGGCTGGATCCAGGTCACCAGACCGAGTGCGTGCGCCTCCTCGGCGCTGATCATGTCGGCGAGGAAGGCCAGTCGCTTGGCCTGCTGGAGTCCGACCAGTTTGGGCAGCAGCCAGGAACCGCCGCAATCCAGCGACAGCGCCCTGCGGCTGAATATCTGGCAGAACCGCGATTCCGGCGTCGCCACGACGAGATCGCAGCCGAGCGCCAGATTCCACCCGGCGCCCGCCGCGACGCCGTCGACCTTCGCGATGGTCGGCACCTGGAGATCGTGCAGGCGCAGCACCGTCTCGTTGATGGCGCGCATATCCCGGCTCGGATCGGGGAATTCGTCCATACCGGCGGTGTCGGAGATATCGGCGCCCGAACAGAACGCCCCGCCCGCTCCGGTCAGCACCACGGCGCGGATCCGCCCGCCGAAAGCCACCTCGTGCAGGGTATCCCGCAACGCGGCCCACATGGCGTTGGTGATCGCGTTCTTGCGGTGCGGGCGATTCAACGTCAATGTCCTGACATTGCCGACATCCTCGATGAGCAGTACAGAATCGTCGGTCACGACGTCGTTCCTTTCACTTGCGCCGCGTCGTCCGCGCCGGGGCCGATCGCCCCGGCCGCACGCATGCGAGCGATCTCGTCGGTGGTGAATCCCGCGCCGGCCAGCACGGTATCGGTATGTTGCCCGAGACCGGGTATCGCGCCCATGGGCGGCTGGAAGCCCGCGATGATCGGCGGCGGCAGCAGGGCGGGCACCGGGCCCACCGGGGTGTCGATCCGCCGCCAGCGGTCGCGGGCGGCCAGATGCGGATGCGCGATCATCTCGCCGGGAGTGTTGTACCGCGAGTTGCCGATTCCGGCGGCGTCGGCACGTGACTGGATGACGGCCAGATCGTGGCGCGCGCACCAATCGGTCAGTGCCGCATCGAGTTCGGCTCGGCGCGCAACCCTGTCGGCATTGCGCGCGAACGCCGGATCCTCGGCCAGGTCGGGTCTTTCGAGAATCTCACGGGCCAGGCGTTGCCATTCCCGGTCGTTGGTGGTGCCGAGCACGACGGTGTGGCCGTCCGCGGTGGGGTAGGCGCCGTAGGGCGCGACCGCGGGGGAACTCATGCCGAGCGGCTGCTGATCCACCCCGGTGTGGCGGGTGTAGTTCAGCGCGTACCCCATCAATTCCGCGGCGGTGTCGAACAGGCTCACCGAGGCCGCGGCGGGATGGGGCGCGCAGGCTCCGTCCGCGCGCCTGGCGCAGATCATCGCCAGAATCGTCAGTGCCGCATACAGTCCCGAGCAGACGTCGGCGATCGGTGGACCGGGTTTCGCGGGTGCGCCCGGTGAGCCGGTGATCGCGCAGACCCCGGATTCGGCCTGGACCAGCAGATCGTAGGCGCGTTTGTGCGACAGGGGACCGCCCGCGCCGTAGCCGTCGATCTCCATCACGATGACATCGGGATGCCGGTCGGCCAGATCGTCGGGGCCGACGCCGAGCGCGGCGGCCGCGCCCGGCGCCAGATTCGAGACGAAGACATCGGCGGTGTCCAACAGACGGTGCAGCGCCGCCATCCCGTCGGGGTGCTTGAGGTCGAGCGCGACCGACTCCTTGCCGCGATTGGCCCAGACGAAATGCGCGGCGAGACCGTTGACCACATCGTCGTAGTGACGCGCGAAATCGCCGCCGCGCGGATTCTCGACCTTGACGACCCTGGCGCCGAAATCGGCGAGCGTGCGCGTGCACATCGGCGCGGAAACCGCCTGCTCCAGCGACACCACGGTGATTCCCGCGAGCGGACCCGCGGTGGGCTCGGTCATCACATCACCAGGCCGCCGTCCACCGGCAGCACCTGGCCGGTGACGAAGGAGGCCGCGTCGGAGGCGAGGAAGACGAACGCGCCCGCGACTTCGCGCGGTTCGGCCCAGCGCCGCATGGGAATACGGTTGAGCATCTGTTCCGCGAATTTGGGATCGGTGCGGATCGTCGCGGTCATCGGGGTCGCCGCGCCGGGTGCGAGCGCGTTGACGGTGATCTGCTTGCGCGCCAGTTCCCGCGCCATCGATTTCGTCATGCCGACGATCCCGGATTTCGCGGCCGAATAGTTGATCTGGCCGAGGGTGCCCACCAGTCCGGCAGACGAGGTGACGTTGATGATGCGCCCCGTCCCGTCGGTCGGCAGATATCGCAGCGCCGCCTTGGCGCAACGGAACGCGCCCATCAGATGGATGTCGAGCATCCTGAGCACCGATTCCTCGGTGGTGTCGCCGAACATCGCCGGATCGGTGACACCGGCGTTGTTGACCACGATATTCAGGGTGCCGTCGGCCAGTTCGGCGGCGGCCGCGGCGGCCGACTCGGCGGCCGCGGTGTCGCGGACATCGAGCGCGGCGCTCGCGGCCCTGCCGCCGTCGGCGACGATCTTCTCCGCCGTCACCGCCGCGGCCGCGCCGTCGATATCGGTGACGAGCACCGCCGCGCCCCGCTCGGCCAGCGCGGCGGCGACGGCCGCGCCGATACCGCCCGCCGCGCCGGTGACCAGCGCCGAGCGCCCGGACAGATCGAAGAGGTCGCGGTGGCGCGGTTCAGCGGACATCGAAGGTCACCGGAATCGAGGTCGGGGAGCGGAACGGCTGACCGAAGATGTGCGGGTCGCCGTCGGTCAGCAGGGTGATATTCGTCAGCCGCTGCAACAGGGCCTCCATCGCCACGCGGGTTTCCATCCGCGCGAGATGCAGTCCGAGGCAGGTGTGCGCACCCGCGGTGAAACTGATGTGCGGAATGTGGGTGCGGTGGATATCGAATTCCTCCGGCCGCTCCCAGCGATTCTCGTCGCGGTTGGCCGCGCCGAGGACCAGATCGAGTACGGCGCCCTGGGGAATGGCGACGCCCTCCAATTCGGTGTCCTCGGTGACATAACGCTGCACGAGGGTCAGCGGGGTCTCGTACCGGAGTCCCTCTTCGATCGCCTGGGGGAGCAGATCGTGGTTCTGCTCGATGGCGGCGAATTGTTCGGGATGGGTCAGCAGCAGGTGCAGCAGATTCCCGGAGGACCGGTAGGTGGTTTCCAGGCCCGCGGGCAACAGCAATCGCAGGAACGAGTAGATGGCCCGGTCGCTGAGTTTCTCGCCGTCGATCTCGGCGGTCACCAGATCGCTGATGATGTCGTCGGTCGGATTCGACCTGCGCTGTTCGATATGCCCGAGGAAGTATTCCTTCAGCTCCTTGGACGCTTCCAGCGCGCGCGGGACATTGCCCGCGTAGCTGATGATCGACACGGCGGCCCGGCGGAAGAACGGCAGATCCTCGGCGGGCAGACCGAGCAGCTTCGCGATGACCCTGGTGGGGAATTCGAAGGTGAAATCCTTCACCAGATCCGCGCGGCCCTCGTCGATGAATTCGTCGATCAGCGATTCGCAGATCGGTCGCACCACGTCGGGTTCCCAGACCGAGAGCGACTGCGGTTTGAACGCCGCCGACACCAGGTTCCGGTGCGCCCTGTGCGTGCTGCCGTCCATCGCGAGGATGGTCGGCCCCATGAAGACGCCGATCGTCGAGTCGTAGAGCGCGGTGCTGAAGACCTTGCTGTTACGCAGGGCCTTGTTCACCGCCGTCCAGGACAGCGCGGCGTAGGAATCGGCGGGGCGCAACGATTCCGGGGTCTTGGAGTAGTCCATGACCGTTCCGTGGAACACGCCGCCCTCGCGCCGTCTCGCGGTGAAGAACGGGTAGGGATCACGCAGATCGAGAGTGTCGCCACTCGTTACCGATTTGTCCTGAACAGGGCTGTCCACAGCTCACCTCTGACTTCGTCACACCGCACGGCTCTCGGAGAGTGCCCATTACTGTAATGCATACAGTATATGGCCTCAGTTTCTGCGGCAATGTGTAATTCGGGGTCGGCGCGCGGTGTCGCGGTAGGGATCACCGCGCCGGTCGGCGCCGAACTGTCGCTCGGATCGGGGCGTCCGGTCAGAGCTCGATCGGCGCGCCGACCGACATCGGCGCGACGAATCCGCCGTCGACGTGGATGTCCTGGGCATTGATCCAGCGCGATTCGGGGGAGCCGAGAAAGGCGATGACCGGCACGATGTCGGCGACGGTGGCATGCCTGCCGACCATGGCCTTCACGGTGTCGAGGACCTCCTTGCCCATCGAATCCTCGAAATCGGTGAGGATCGGCGTCTCGGTCGGCCCCGGGCTCACGGTGTTCACGCGGATCCCGTATTTCTGCCAGGCCGCGGGCGCCAGCCGCTTCGCGAAGATGATCGCGGCCTGCTTCGAGGTGCTGTACACCGGGTAGTTCGGATCCTGGGTCGCCTGCCACTGTTCGACGGTCTCGGCGTCGGTCGCCTCCAGCAGGCCTTTCAGGTCGTCGACGCGCTGCTGCCAGCCCAGCGCCGCGACCGAGGCCACGGTCACGATCGCCCCGCCCTGCCGCAACAGCGGCAGCATTCCGGTGGTGAACAGTCGCATGCCGAGGTAGTTGACCTTCAGTACGTCCGCGGCGGGGGCGGTGCCGGGCACGCCCGCGACGTAGGCCAGCAGATCCCACTCCGGTCCGATCCGATCCAGCAGCGCGGCGATCGCGGCGGCGTCGCGCAGATCGCACAGTTCGTGGCGCGAGGCGGGCGTCTGGTTGGGGCGGACGTCCACCGCGAGCACGTAGTCGCCGCGCTCGTGGAAATACGCCGCCGTCGCTGCTCCGATGCCCGATCCGGCGCCGACCACGACGACTTTGCGTTGCTCGGAAAGTTGCTCAGAAACCATGGGGACCGCCGCTCCGATACGCTCACTGGCATCCATTACAGAATGCTTGACAGTAAGGGTCACTATAAATCACGCTTGTGGTCCACACAACGATCGGGACGTCGCGTGCGCGGCGCCCGGATCGCGGGAAATCCCCAAGAAACGGAAGGGCCGCTGATGAGCATGCCGATCGTCGACGAAGCCGCGAACGTCCTCGCCGACCCGACCGCGTACACCGACGAGAAGCGGCTGCACGACGCGCTGGCGAGAGCGCGCGCGACCGCCCCCGTTTCGCTGGTGGAGGCGCCGTCGTACAAGCCGTTCTGGGCGATCACCAAACACGCCGACGTGATGGCGGTCGAACGCGCCAACCGCGCGTTCACCAACTGGCCGCGGCCGGTGCTGATGACCGCCCAGTCCGACGAGATGCAGGCGGCCGTGGGGATTCGCACGCTGATTCACATGGATGATCCGCAGCACCGGATCGTGCGCGCCATCGCGGCGGACTGGTTCAGTCCGAAGGCCATGCGCGCGATGGGGGTTCGGATCGACGAACTCGCGAAACGCTACGTGGACAAGATGCGGGACGCGGGCGGTGAATGCGATTTCGTCCAGGAGGTCGCGGTCAACTTCCCGCTCTACGTGATCATGTCGCTGCTCGGCGTCCCCGAGGCCGACTTTCCGCTCATGCTCAAACTCACCCAGGAACTGGTCGGCAGCGACGACGACGAACTGAAGCGGTCGACGCCGTCGGACGAGACGATGAACTCGCTGCTGGAGATGTTCGCGTACTTCAAGACGCTGACCGACGCGCGGCGCGAGCATCCGACCGACGATCTCGCCTCGACGATCGCCAACGCCACGTTGGACGGTGCGCCGCTCTCCGATATCGATACGATGTCCTACTACGCGATCATCGCCACCGCCGGACACGACACCACCAGCAGTAGCATCTCCGGCGGCCTGCGCGCCCTCGCCGAACATCCCGAACAGCTCGATCTGCTGCGCGGCAACCTCGACCTCATCCCGCAGGCGACCGAGGAGATCATCCGCTGGGTGACACCGGTCAAGGCGTTCATGCGTACCGCCGCCGAGGATTCGGTGGTCAACGGCGTGACTATTCCGGCGGGCGATTCCCTGTTGCTCTCCTACGTCTCGGCGAATCGCGACGAGGACGCCTTCGTCGATCCGTTCCGCTTCGATATCGAACGCGAGCCGAACAAGCATGTCGCCTTCGGATTCGGCGTACATTTCTGCCTGGGCGCGGGTCTGGCGCGCATGGAGATCGGAAAGTTCCTCGCGGAATTGCTGCCCCGGCTGAAGTCGATCGAACTCGCGGGTGAGCCCGAACTCACCGCGACGACTTTCGTCGGCGGTCTCAAGCACCTTCCGATTCGATACTCGCTGACCTGACCGTCGACAACACCACCGCAGCGCCGCGGGTGCGATACCGCGGCACCGACCCATCGACGTGCCCTGGTCGAGGAGTCGGCTCAGGAAAAAGGATCCGGAAATGACCAATGCCCAGACCTGGGACGAAACACTCGACGACCTCGGGCGCCGCCGTGCCCTCGCGCAGGCGATGGGCGGGCCGGAGCGGGTCGCCAAACATCGGGGCAAGGGCAAACTCGACGCGCGTGCGCGGATCGAGCGACTGCTCGATCCCGGCACGTTCCAGGAATTCGGCACCCTGGTCGGTGGTGAGGTCCCCGCCGACGCGATCGTGACCGGCTCCGGTCTGATCAACGGGTCGCCGGTGATGGTGGGGGCCGAGGATTTCACGACGCTGGCGGGCACCATCGCGCCCGGCAGCAATTCCAAACGCTACCGGCTGGCCGAACTGGCGGTGCGGAACAAGGTGCCGTTGGTGATGCTGCTCGAAGGCGCGGGATTTCGTCCCACCGGCGCCCACTACGGGCGCACCCCCACCGATCTACTCGCCCAGGCGCAGTGTTCGGGGCGGATTCCGATGGTCACCGGGGTGCTCGGACCGTCGGCCGGTCACGGTGCGCTGATCGCGCCGGTGTCGGATTTCGCGATCATGAGCCGTCAGGGCGCGATCTTCACCGCGGGCCCGCCGGTGGTGAAGATGTCGACGGGCGAGGACGTCACCAAGGAGGATCTGGGCGGGCCGAACGTGGCGCTGCCCAGCGGGGTCGTCCACAATGTCGGCGAGACCGACGAGGAGGTCCTCGACGAGATCCGCCGCTACCTGTCCTACTTCCCGTCCAGCGCGTGGTCCTATCCGCCGGTCTATCTGCCCGACGATTCGACCGGCGCCAGGGCGACACCGGAACTGCTGAACATCGTGTCCCGCGACAATCGCAGCACCTACGACATGCGCGCCGTGCTGGACGTGGTCTTCGACGACACCGACTGGTTCGAGGTGCAGCCCGAATTCGGCACGGCCATCGTCTGCGCGCTCGCCCATCTCGGCGGTCATCCCGTCGCGGTGGTGGCCAATCAGCCCGAGGTGCTCGCGGGTTCGATCGACAGTGACGCCGCGGACAAGGCGGCCCACTTCATCCAGGTCGCCGATTCGTTCCACCTGCCCATCATCTTCCTCGCCGACAATCCGGGCATGTTGCCCGGCAGCGAATCCGAAGCCGAAGGGGTGCTGCGCAGCGGTGCGAGGATGTTCGTCGCCCAGACCGCGGCCACCACGCTGAAGTTGCACGTCACGTTGCGCAAGGCGTACGGCTTCGGCTCGATGGTGATGTCGTTGATCGGATTCGACAGCCAGACCGCCACTTTCGCCTACCCGGGCGCGACGATGGGGGCGATGAGCGCCGCGGCGCTGAGCAATGCCTCCCACGCCCGGGACGATCT
The DNA here is from genome assembly GCF_019038455.1 of Nocardia noduli. Lineage (NCBI taxonomy): Bacteria > Bacillati > Actinomycetota > Actinomycetes > Mycobacteriales > Nocardiaceae > Nocardia > Nocardia noduli. The sequence continues at coordinate 61,042 of NZ_JAFMPL010000006.1, read as the reverse complement.
CGCGGCGGAACTCCAGGAGATGGAATTGCAGGCCTCCTACCACTCCGCCGAGCATATGGGTTTCGACGAACTCATCCGGCCGGAGGAGACGCGCAACGCCCTGCTGATCTCGCTGCAACGGGGCATCTACGCCAGGCAGGCCGTTCCCGAACCGGTGTACCGCACCGCCATCATTCCCTGATCGCGACAGGGCGAAAGGGGGCTCCGGTGGCATCCGGAGCCCCCTTCGCGCTGTCGGTGCGCGGCGGTTATCTGCCGCGGAACTCCGCCGGTCTGCGTTCCCGGAACGCGGCCAGTCCCTCTTTGAAATCCCCGGTGCGGCAAGCGAGTTCGAGGCCATAGAGCTCGTGGTCCATGGCGTCGGCCAAACCGGTGTGCTGATTGCGGTGGATGGCCTGTTTGGCGAGTCCGAAGGCGATCGTCGGCGCGGCGGCCAGGCGGGCGATCAGCTCGTCGGTCTGCGCGTCGAGGTCGCCGGGCGCGGTGGCGCGATAGATCAGGCCCCAGTCCTCGGCGTCGGCCGCACCGACCTTCTCGCCGAGCAACAGCATTCGTTTGGCCCGTGTCACGCCGATCAGGCGCGGCAGCAGCCAGGTGGATCCGGTGTCGGGGCTGAAGCCGCGGGGCAGGAAGGGCTCCCAGAACACGGCGTCGGTGTCGGCGAGGGTGAAATCTGCGGCGATGGCCAGGTTGCAGCCCATGCCCGCCGCCCATCCCCTGACCGTGCAGACCACCGGCAGGTGCAGCGAGTGGACCAGTTCGATGACGCGGTGGGCGGTATGGGGGATGCGCCGGACCAGGTCGCCGGTTCTGGGGCGCTCGCCGTTGCTGTTGGTGCTCACCCAGTCCACGCCGGAGCAGAAATCCGCGCCCGCGCCGACGAGGTGGACGACGCGCAGGGTGTCATCGGTGGCGGCCGAGGTGAGCGCGCCGACGAGTTCGTCGATCATGGCGTGGGAGAGCGCGTTGCGCCTGCCGGGGCGGTCGATGGTCAGACGCAGGACCGCGCCGTCGCGGTGGCTGCGCACCGTCGGCTCGTCGGTGGTGGGAGCGCTGTCGTTGTTCACTGTCGTACCCGTGTCTTCCTGGGCCGTGTGGATGTCCGCGTCGTACCGTCCTACTGTCATCTTTACAGTAGTCTATACCGTCAATGGCCGTCCCTGTTTGCGCATCGGTCGCGGGACATGGGGGACGCGCCGCGAATCCGATGGGCGCTCCGAGCATTCCCAACCCTTGCGCGAAGCCCTACCGATACGTATACAGTAGACGTATCTATTCGGTTCGCGGCAGCCGTTCGGTATCAGGAGGTGGCACCCGATATGGCTCGTCTCGACCAGATCGTGCCGAATTCCCCGGCGCTCGCGTCGCCTCGTCGGCGACAGCCGGACAGGACCGAAACCATGTGTGAGAAACCGGTCGTCACCCGCCGCAGCGGCGGGCGCGACTTCGTGATCGGAGAACTCTGTTGACCCAGTGGACGATAGGAGCCGTCTTCGACACGATCGCGGCGGCCGTGCCGGACCGCCTGATGACCGTATGCGGAACCAGGCGGCGCACCTTCGGCGAAGCCGCGCTGCGGACGCGCCGGTTCGCGAACTTCCTGGCCGACAAGGGTTTCGGTGTCCACACGCCGCGTGCCGAACTGGACAGGTGGGAATGCGGACAGGACCGCGTCGCGCTGTTGATGCGCAACGACCAGTACCTGGACGTGATGCTCGGCTGTCTGAAGGGCCGCGTCGTCCCGGTCAACATCAACACCTACTACACCGCGCGTGAAGTCCGCGATCTGCTCGCCTACATCCAGCCGCGCGGCATCGTCTACCACCGATCCTTCGGTGAGGTCGTCGCCGAGGCCGCGCCCGAGGGTGTGGAGTTGCTGATCTCGGTCGACGACGGCAGTGACGCGCCGGAGCTCGACGGGGCGATCGCGTTCGAGGACGCCGTCGCGGCGGGCGCGCCGGAGCCGGTCATCGAGACCGTGCCCGACGATCTGGTGATGCTGTGCACCGGCGGCACGACCGGCAGGCCCAAGGGCGTGCTGTGGCGTCAGAGCGATCTCTACGTGTCGTCGATGAACGGCGCGGATCACGAATCCGCCGATCTGCTCCGTGATCTCACGAACTGGACCGGACAGGTCTGGTTCGCGGTGTCCCCGCTGTCGCATGCCGCGGGCATCATGACCGCCTGCGCGGGACTGCTCGTCGGTCAGACGATCGTGCTCTACGACGATCGGCAGAAATTCGACGCGCATCGCGCGTTGGAGATCGTCGAACGCGAGCAGGTCGGGCTGATGACGATAGTCGGCGACGCCTACGCCGCGCCGCTGGTCCGCGCGTTGCGCGAGAAGGACTACGACCTGACCTCGCTGCTCGCGATCGGCAGCGGCGGCGCGGCGACCAATCCGGTCTACAAACGGGAACTGCTGGAACTGATCCCGCACGCCTACGTCGTGGAGGGGTACGGCTCCTCCGAAACCGGTGGCATGGCGTTCGGCCGCAGCACCAAGGGCGCCGAGGTCGACACCTTCACACCCGGGCCGGGCGCCACCGCGGTCTCCCAGGATCGCAGCCGTTTCCTCGAACCGGGCGATGCCGAGATCGGGTGGGCGGCCAGGGTCGGCCGGGTGCCGCTGGGATATCTGGCCGATCGCGAGGCCACCGAGCGCACCTTCCCCGAAATCGACGGAAAGCGGATGGCCATCCCCGGCGACCGGGCCACCGTCGACGCCGACGGCACCCTGCGGCTGCTCGGTCGCGACGCGCTCGTGGTCAACACCGGAGGTGAGAAGGTCTTCGTCGAAGAGGTCGAGGAGGTGCTGCGCGCGCATCCCGACATCAGCGACGCGCTCGTGGTCGGCCGCCCGAGTATGAAATGGGGCCAGGAAGTCGTGGCATTGGTGTGCCGCGGCCTCGCCGACGGCATCACCGAGGCGGCGCTGCAGCAGTCCTGCCGTACCGAACTGGCCGGCTACAAAGTGCCCAAGGCGGTCATCTTCGTCCCGGAGATCAAACGCCTCGGCAACGGAAAGCCGGACTACAGGTGGGCGTTGCAGCGCGCGGTCGACGCCGCGAAGGCGGACGCCGAAATCGAAGAAATCGGAGCCGGATAGATGCGGAAGGTCAACGACTGCCTGGTCAACGTTCATTTCGGTGAACGTGAGCAACCCGGCTGGATGTTGAAGGTCAGAGATGACTACTTCAAGGGTGCGACCTCCATGTACGCGCAGGTCGAGCTGAGCGAACTGCTCGACGAGATGGACGAACAGGGTGTCGAGAAGGCGATCCTGATGTATTCGATGGCCAAGCCGTCGACGACCGCGCTGAAATTCGTGGAAGCGCGCCCGGACCGATTCGCGTTGGCGCTCAACGGGGTCGACCTGCTCCACCCGGTCGCGTCGCTGCGTGAACTCGGCGCGTTGGTGAACGATCTGCCGGTGGCCTACACGACGTCGGGGCCGAGTTTCTGGGGCGACGGGCAGTACCCGCCGACCGACGCGGTCTATTACCCCCTGTACTACAAATGCGCCGAACTGGGCCTGCCGCTGTGCATGAACACCGGCATTCCCGGCCCCCCGATTCCGGGTGAGGTACAGAATCCGATGTATCTGGATCGGGTCTGCTACCGGTTCCCCGAATTGCGGCTGTGCATGATCCACGGCGCCGATCCGTGGTGGGATATCGCGATCCGCCTGCTCATGAAATACGAGAATCTGCGGCTGATGACCTCGGCCTGGTCGCCGAAGCGTCTGCCGGACAGTCTGATCCATTTCATGCGAACGCGCGGCAAGAACAAGGTGATCTTCGGTTCGGACTGGCCGGTGCTGTCGATGCGCAGACTCGTGCCCGAAGCCGTCGCGTTGGATCTGCCCGAGGACGTCCTCGACAACTATCTCTACAACAACGCGCAGGAATTCTTCTTCGGCGATCGAACCGTCGGCGCCTGACGCGCGGCGAATGAGGAGAAACGAATATGGACCGCTATGAATTGCGCAGGCAGGATTACAGCCTGTCGGAAGACCAGTCGGAATTACAGGCCGTGTATGTGAAGTTCTTCAAGACACGCAGTTCCCTCGAGGTCGTCCGCGCGGCCGAACCGGCGGGATTCGACAAGAATCTGTGGGAACAGCTGTGCGGTACCGGCGCGACGACCATGGCGATGCCCGAATCGGTCGGCGGCGACGGCGCGACCCTGGTGGATCTGAGCCTGGTCGCCGAGGAACTCGGGCGTGCGATCGCTCCGGTGCCGTGGATCGATCACATCTGCGCCGCGCGTCTGCTCGTGCGCCTCGGCGCGCTGGCGGCCGACGATCCCGAGACCGCGGACGTGGTGGAGGGCAGGCAACTGGTCGCCCTCGACACCCGTGTCGACGCGGCGACCGGTATCCGCCTGATCGCCTCCGGCTCGATCGCCGATCACATCGTCGTGCGCGACGGTGACGAGATCGTGCGGCTGAGTTTCGACACCCGCCCGGCCAAGGTCGACAATATCGGCCGCCTCCCGATGGCCTGGGTCGATCCCGCCGCCGCCGACCGTCGCACCGTGCTTGCCTCCGGCGCGGACGCGCTCACGGAATACGAACGCGCGCTGGACGAATGGCGGGTGCTCACCGCGGCCGCGCTCGTCGGCCTGGTCGAGGAGACCATGCGGGTGGCGGCGGAATTCGCGACCACCCGCTACACCCTCGGTGTGCCGATCTCGACATTGCAGGCCATCTCCCATCCGCTGGCCAATATCGCGATCACCGTCAATGCCGCGCGCAACCTGACCCGTCGCGCGGCCTGGTTCCTCGAACACGAGCCCGAATACCAACCGGCACTGCCCCCCGCGGCCTTCTGCTACATCGCCGAGGAGGCGCCCAAGGCCGCCACCATGGCGGTGCAGGTCCAGGGCGGACTCGGCGTGGCGACCGAATCGCTTGCCTCGGCATATCTGTTGCGCGCCAGGGGATGGCCGCTCGCCGCCGGTGATCTGGCCGCCACCGCCATCCAGGTCGCGCAGCGTTTCGCGGCAGAGCAGGGTTAGGAGGACATCATGGATTTCTCACGTGTCGAACTGTCCGAGGACGACCAGGCATTCCTGGACGAGGTACGCGCGTTCCTCGCCACCCATGTCACCGACGAAGTCCGCAGGCGCGACCGCGAAACCGGCGACAATTTCGACGAGGGCGTGCACCTGGCGATGGGTGCCGCGGGCTGGCTGGCCGCGGAACTGAATTCGGAGGAAGAAGGCGGTCTGAACCGCCTGCGACGGCGCATCTGGGATCTGGAGCGACGGCGGGTGCACATTCCCTGGGTCACCTGGGGTACGACTTCGATCGTGGTGAATTCCGTGCGCAAACACGGATCGGCCGAACTCCAGCAAGAGGTCCTGCCCCGGTTGGAGCGCGGTGAGGTCAGGCTGTGCCTGGGCTATACCGAACCCGAGGGCGGATCCGACGTGGCGATGTCCAAGACCCGTGCGGTGCGCGACGGCGATCAGTGGGTGATCAACGGTTCGAAGATGTTCACCACCGGCGCGCACAACTGCCAGTACGTCTTCCTGATCACCAATACCGATCCCGAGGCTCCGAAACACAAGAGCCTCACCATGTTCCTGGTTCCGCTCGATACCCCCGGCATCGAGATCCAGGGCATCCGCACCGTCGACGGCGACCGGACCAATATCGTCTACTACAGCGATGTCAGGATCGATGACAAGTACCGGCTCGGCGACGTGAACGGCGGCTGGGCGGTGTTGATGGGGCCGTTGAACGAGGAACACGGCGTGGTCGGCGCGGCCGAGGACGGTCTCCAGGACGTCTCCATCCTGATCCACCAGGGCACGATGATGGCGACCGCGGTCGACAATGTCGTCTCGATCGCGGCGAAGCCGGGCCCGGACGGTCGCAGGCTGCTCGACGACACCTCGGTCGGCTACCGGCTCGGCCGCAGTATCGCCAAGGTGGAGGCGGCCCTGTCCGCGCCGCACATGTTCGGCCGCGTCGCGCTCGCGCAGACGATGCGCGATATCTCGCCCGACCTCATGGATGTCCTCGGGCCCGCGTCCGTGCTCCCGATCGAGACCGAGGGCGCCGCCGACAACGGCGGCATGGAGTACGTCTACCGGTGGGCGCCGCTGTGCGGAATCTACGGCGGCACACTCGAGGTCTTCCGCAATATGATCGCCCAGCACGTGCTCGGACTCGGCAGGCCGAACTATTCGCATCCGGCCAAGCCGAAGGCGAAGGCGAGCTGAGATCGGGGTGTCCGGGACATCGGAACGTCCGCAGCCGTCGCTCACCCCGGAGACCGAGTTCTTCTGGACCTCCGGCGCCGACGGCCGGTTGCGGATTCAGGAATGCCTGTCGTGCGCGGCGCTGATCCATCCGCCGCAACCGGTGTGCAGGCACTGCCGGGGTGACCGCATGGGGGTGCGGGCGGTGCCCGGGTACGCCACCCTGATCGGGTTCACCGTCAATCATCGCTTCGCGGTGCCGGGTCTGCCCGCGCCGTACGTCGTCGCGCAGGTCGCGCTCGAGGAGGACACCCGGGTTCGCCTGACCACCAATACGGTGGAATGCGATCCGGAACAGCTCGAACTCGGGCTGCGGATGGAAGTGGTGTTCACGCGGGCCGGCGCGGTGTGGTTACCGCTGTTCCGGCCGGCCCGGGAATCGGCGCCGGTCGCCGAGTTGCCCGCCGACCCCATCGATCCCGCGTCCATGCGCGAGCATGTCCGGCCGATGGCGACCACGGAGAAATTCGAGGACAAGGTCGCCATCACCGGCATCGGGATGTCGCCGATCGGGCGCAGACTGATGGCCGATCCGCTCTCGCTCACGGTGCGGGCCTGTCGCGCCGCGGTCGAGGATGCCGGGCTGCGCCTGGAGGATATCGACGGACTGTCGACCTATCCGGGTTCGGGGAATTTCGGTCCGTTCGGCGAGGGCGGCGTCACCGCCGTGGAGTCCGCGCTCGGTCTGCGGCCGACCTGGTACAACGGCGGCGGTGAGACCTTCGGGCCCGGCGGTTCGGTCATCGCGGCGATGCTCGCTGTCGCGAGCGGACTGGCACGGCACGTGCTGTGCTTCCGCACGGTCTGGGAATCCACCTACGCGGAACTGGTTCGCGCGGGCCGGATCTCGCCGCCCTCGGGTATCGCCGACAGCTGGCTCCTGCCGTTCGGCGCGGTGTCGGCGGCGCACCTGCTCGCGCAGACCGCCCAGCGACATTTCCATCGCTACGGCACCGACCGGGAGACACTGGGCTGGATCGCGCTCAACCAGCGTGCCAACGCCGCCCTCGATCCGACGGCGATCTACCGCGATCCGCTGACCATGGACGACTATCTCTCCGCACGTCCCATCACGACACCGTTCGGGCTCTACGACTGCGACGTCCCCTGCGACGGTTCGGTCGCGGTGGTGGTCTCCGCGCGCGAGACCGCCGCGGATCTTGCCCAGCCGCCGGTGCTGGTGGAAGCGGTGGGCACCCAGATCATCGAACGCCTCGAATGGGACCAGAGCACCCTGACCCACGAACCACAGGTACTCGGTCAGGCCGCGCACCTGTGGTCGCGCACGTCACTGCGTCCCGACGATGTCGACGTGGCCGAACTCTACGACGGGTTCACCTTCAACTGCCTGTCCTGGATCGAGGCGCTCGGCTTCTGCGGGATCGGCGAGGCGAAGGATTTCCTGCGCGGCGGCAAGAACATCGCCCGCGACGGCGTGCTGCCGCTGAACACCCATGGCGGTCAACTCTCCCACGGTCGTACCCACGGCATGGGGCTCGTCCACGAGGCGGTCGCGCAACTGCGCGGTCAGGCCGGTGCGCGCCAGATTCCGGACGCGCGTGTCGCCGTCGCGAGCAGCGGGGGTCTCACGCCGAGCGGCGTCCTGCTCCTGCGGGCGGATCGGTGACCGCGCCACGCCTGTCGACCGGCTACGCGGCCGCCGACACCGTCGCGGCCCGCGAGGTCGAGGTGGACGGTATTCCCATGTCGGCGTTGTGCGCCGAGGTGAGCGAACCGCGCGCGGTGCTCGTCGCCGTGCACGGGGGAGCGACGACCTCGCGCTATTTCGATGTGCGCGGCCGCCCGCGGTTGTCGCTGCTTCGCGTGGGCGCGATACTCGGATTCAGCGTGCTGGCCGTCGATCGGCCCGGATACGGATCCTCCGCGCCGTGGGGTGATCGCTTCGAATCACCGCGGCGGCGCGTCGATGCCTGCTTCCGCACCGTCGACGCGCTACTCGCCGAGAGTTCGCGCGGCGCGGGTGTTTTCCTGCTCGGGCATTCCGCGGGATGTGACCTCGCGGCGCGGATGGCCGCCGACGATCGCGGCGACGCGCTGCTGGGCCTCGAACTCGCGGGCACCGGCGTCCGCAGGCACGCCGAAGCGTCGCGCATCATCGAGGAGATGCGCCACACCCGCAGTGCCGCCGGTATCCGCGACCTGCTCTGGCATCCCGAGCACCGCTATCCCCCCGATGTCTACGGCGGAAAATCGCTGACCTGCCCTTCGCCGCCGTACGAGGGGGCGGTGGTGCGCGACTGGCCGACCGAATTCCCGGGATTGGCCGGGCGGGTGCGGGTCCCGGTGCGATTCAGCTACGCCGAATACGAGCGGGTATGGCGAAGCGATCCGGAGGCACTCGCCGAGATCGCGGGATTCTTCACCGCCGCACCGCGTTTCGTCACGCACGAACAAACCGGAAGTGGACACAACATCAGCGTGGGTTTCGGCGCCACGGCCTACCATCTCGGCCTGCTGTCGTTCGTCGAGGAATGCGCGTCATGATCGAGAGGCCGTTCGATGAAATACGTACTCGAGTACCCGAGTGAATTGCCTTCCGCGGGGGATGTCTTCCTGCGGCCGAAGGTGATCCGCGAGGTGGTCACGCGGGCCGAGGAATCCGGTTTCACGGCGGTGGCGCTGAGCGAACATCCGGCGCCGTCACTGAAGTGGCGTAACAACGGCGGGCACAACACCCTCGATCCGATCGCCGCGCTGAGTTTCATGGCCGGTGTCACCTCGAGCATCCGGGTGATGACGAATCTGTACGTGCTGCCCTTCCACAATCCCTACGCGGCGGCCAAGGCGCTCGGCAGTCTGGACATCGTCTCGGGCGGCCGGTTGATCGCGGGTGTCGGCGCGGGATATCTGCGTGCCGAATTCGCCGCGCTCGGCGTCGAACACGAGCGGCGGGCCGCGTTGCTCGACGAGGCCCTCGCGGCGCTGCGCGGCATCTGGACCGATCCCGAGAAACCGGTGACGGGCGCGGATTTCGCCGCGATCGGTCCGATGTGGCTACAGCCGCCCGCGCAGCGCCCGCATCCGCCGATCTGGATCGGCGGCAACGGCTCGACCGCGATCGGCCGCGTCGTGCGGCACGGCGACGGATGGATGCCGATCATCGCCGACGCCACGATGGCCGCGGCCATGCGCACCACGGCGATCGAGAACGCGCATCAGTTCGGCGAGGGCGTCGACCTGTTGCGCAGGAGACTCGAGGCCGCAGGCCGCGATCCCTCGACCGTCGACGTCCAGGTCGTGTGTCCGCACCTCGATTTCGACGACGGCGGCTCGGTGCGCGCGGCACTGGACCATCTCGACGACCTGGAACGACGCGGGGCGACCTACGCGGTGGTGCACGTCGACGGCTCCGGTCCGGCGGCGGCGACGAAATTCATCGAAACCTTCGGCGAGGTCGTCGTCTCCGGTGCGCGAGCGGGAAGCCACTAACGAGTTCGATCCGCCGTTCGGGGGTCGTCAAGTCGAACTCCATGCGTTACTGTAAGCGTAACAGTAACGTTCTCGGAACGCGGAGGTGTCACGTGAAGGTTCCCTTCACCTGGAAGGTCACCGGTTGGTTCATGGTCGGCTGGTCGGCCGAGTTCCCGCTGGGAGAGGTCCGGCCGCTGCGCTACTTCGGTGAGGATCTGGTCGCCTACCGTGCCGAATCCGGCGAGTTGCACATCCTCACCGGGCACTGCCGCCATCTCGGCGCGCATATCGGCTACGGCGGCAAGGTGGTCGGCGACTGCGTCGAATGTCCCTTCCACGGCTGGCGGTGGGGCCCGGACGGCACCAATCGCAAGATCCCCGGCGAGGATCGGGTGAATCGCGGTCTGCGGCTGCGGGTGTACCCGGTCAACGAGCAGAACGGCTGCGTGTTCATGTGGCATCAGCCCGACGGCAAGGAGCCGCAGTGGGAGATGCCCGACATCCTGCGGATGTTCCCGGAGCTGGAGACCGATCCGGAGAATTTCTACCGGCCCTATCCCGAGTTCTCCAGCAAGACCGAGCGGGAACCGGTGCATCCGCAAGTCGTGCTCGAAAATGGTCCGGACAGTTTGCATTTCGAGTACGTGCACGGCGCGACCGTGACACCGCAGATGCTGGACTACAGTGCGGTTGACCACACCTGGAACTTTCTGACGGGCTGGCCGGACGCGCGCAGCGACGATCCGAACAAGATGGCGTTGAAGATCCACGCCCAGATGTTCGGACTCGGCGGCTCGATCAGCGCGTTCGACGGTTCCTCGAAACATCGGCTGATCTTCGCCACGACACCGGTGGACGACGAATGCTCGGATCTGTTCTATTCGATCTGGTGGCCGAAGAATCCCGGTGACGAATCCGATGTACCGCCGCCGGAGGTTCGGGCGCGGGTGGAGAAGCAATTCCTGGTCACGGTGTGGGAGGACCTGAGCATCTGGCGTCACCAGAAATATGTGGAACGCCCGCCGCTCTCGCCCAAGGACGCGAAACCGTATCTGTCGCTGCGCAAATGGGCCACCCAGTTCTACGACGTGCCGCCGGTCGACGCGACGAGTACGTCCGCGTGACCCCGATGTGCGCGCCGGTGGCGTCATGAGTGCCCGAAGCCTGGCGGATCTGGTCGTGCCGGAGCGCACCGCCGTCATCACGCAGGAATGTCAGGGTGCGGTGGTCGGTCCCGAGGCCGGACTGCCCGCCCTCGCCGAGGAGGCACGCCGCGAGGCGCTGCCCAATATCGAGAAACTGCTGCCGGTGGCCAGGGCGGCGGGCGTGCGGATCGTGCACTGCCTGGTGCGACGCCGGGCCGACGGTCTGGGCTCGAATCACAACGCGAAACTCTTCGCCATCGGACGTCGCGGCGTCGCGGTGGCCCCGGACAGCCCCGGCGCCGCTCTGCTGCCCGAATTCGGCCCCGAGCCTTCGGATCTGGTGCTGAGCCGCCAGCACGGACTCGGTCCGATGGGTGGAACCGACCTGGACGCCGTGCTGCGCAATCTGGGCGTGACCACGATCGTCGCGGTCGGTGTCTCGCTGAATGTCGCGATACCCAATCTGGTCATGGACGCGGTCAACGCCGCCTATCACGTCGTGCTGCCGCGTGACGCCGTCGCGGGGGTGCCGCGCGAATACGGTGAGGCGATCATCGACAACACCCTGTCGTTGCTCGCGACCGTCACCACGACCGAGGAACTGCTCGCCGCCTGGCGGTAGGCGCGAACGACGAAGCTCGCCGACTCCGGGGAATCCGAGGAGTCGGCGAGCTTTCGTCGTGATGCCGGTCAGTCGCTCGACGGCAATTGCTCGGCTTCCTTGATCCGCAACGGGGTCGCGTCCACGTCGAGGGTGCCGGTTCCGGGCCTGGTGACCAGGATCTCCGCGCCGGTCTCGTGCACGTACCGTTTGCCCATGGCATTGCCCCCGGCGAAGTCCGGGTCGAGGACGGCATCGGCCGACTTGCCCGTCTTTTTCGTGCCGACCGGGACCATCGGCGCTCCGCCGCAGCGCAGCGCGTCCACGGCGTCGGTGGACTTGATGACGATCACCTGGGTTTCACAGACCTGGCTTTCGAGCCGGGTGCCGCTCTTGATCACGAGGACTCCTGAACGAGAGATGTGGTGGGGGAACCGAGTTCGTCGACGAGGGCGCGGCGCAGGACCTTGCCGGTCGGGGTGGTCGGCAGTTGATCGCGGAAGACGACCCGATCCGGAGTGCGCGAGCCGCGTAGGTTCTCGCGCACGAAGGCGCGCAGGACCTCGGGATCGGGATCGCAGCCGGGGGCCGGTACGACGACGGCGACGATGATCTGGCCCCATCGGGGGTCGGGCAGGCCGATGACGGCGGTCTCGCGCACCTCGGGATGCTCGACGAGCACATCCTCCAGTTCGGCCGGGGCGATGTTCTCGCCGCCGCGGATGATGGTGTCGTCCGAGCGCCCGCCGATGAACAGGTAGCCGTCGGAGTCCAGGGAAGCCAGATCTTTGGTGGGGAACCAGCCGTCGGCGTCGAGCACGGAACCGATGTCGGCGTAGGTACCCGAGACCTGTGGGCCCCGCACGAACAGTTCCCCGATCTCGTCGGCGGCGAGGACGGCGCCGTCCCCGTCGCGGATCTGCATTTCGACACCGGGGACCGCGCGGCCGACGGAACCGAGTCGTCTGGCGACCGCGGGATCGTCGGATCCGTGGGCGAGCCGGTGGTCCTCGGGAGCCAATACCGCGATGGTGGAACTGGTTTCGGTGAGCCCGTAGGCATTGACCAGCCCGACCTCGGGCAGCAGCGCCAGTGCGGCGCGCACCAGCGGGAGCGGCGCCTTCGATCCGCCGTAGGCGAGGGTGCGCAGGGTCGACAGCGCCTCTCCGGTTCCGCCACGCGCGGCGGTGACGATCCGGTCGAGCATGGTCGGTACAACGGTGGCGTTGGTGATCCGTTCGTCACGTACCAGCCGTATCCACTCGTTCGCGTCGAACTGCCTGAGGTACACCATCTTTCGCCCGGCGTAGAGATTCGACAGCGCGGCGCCGACACCGGCGATGTGATAGGGCGGCACGCAGATCAGCGCCGCGTCGTCGGGTTCGGCCGCGCCGAAGTCGACGGTGCCCATCACGTAACTGGTCAGGTTGGCGTGGGTCAGCTCGACGGCCTTGGGACGCGAGGTGGTCCCCGAGGTGAAGAGGAGCACCGCGACGCTGTCCGGGTCGGCGTCGACGGTGGCGACCTCGGTACCGACGGCGCGCGTGGTGGCGAACAACAGCGACGAGTCGATGGTCTGCTTACCCGAGCCCGCGACCATCTCGGCGTATTCGGCGTCGACCACGACCAGCGGCGCGGGCAGCCGGTCGATCAGCTCGCGCAACGCGGAGGCGCTGAGCCGATAGTTCAGCGGCGTGAAGGCCCGGCCCGCGCGGGCGGACCCGAACAGCAACAGGGGCAACATGATTCCCCCGGTACCGACATAGGCGACGTGTTCGGCGCCCGACGATCCGATCAATCCGGCCGCGCGGTCGGCCATGGTGCTCAATTCCGCGCTCGTGATCCGGGTGCCGTCGGATACGACGGCGACCCGATCGGGATCATCTCCCGCGACCATTTCGAGCAGTACCGAAATGCTCAACGTCTCACCTCACGGATTTCCACTGAACCGGAACGATGTCAGTACGTGTCTGGGCACAGGAGTTCGCGGCCGCCCCACCCCTGCGGCGGGGCGGCCGCTTACTGTCGTCGCGGAGCCGCTGTCAGCTCGCGGTGTGGGCGGTCGCCGCTTTGATCTGCGCCGAGAACGCCGCGAGCTTGTCCGCCGCGGCGGTGTGCTTGTGGCTGCGCGCCTGGATGCTGACGTCGTGGTCACCCGCCGCCGCACGTAGGGCGCCGACGGTCGCCTTCTCCCGTGGCACATGCTTGAACGGGTCGAAGGAGTACCAGCGCATCGCGTTGCGATGCGTCATCTTGTCGATGTCCTCGTCGGGGACCTGTTCGCGCTCGAGCAGGGCGTGCAGGATCTCCGGAGCATCGGGCCACATGGAATCGCTGTGCGGGTAGTCCATCTCCCAGGAGATGTTGTCGATGCCGATCTCGTGACGCAGCCGCACCCCGACCGGATCGCTGATGAAGCAGGTCAGGAAGTGGTCGCGGAAGACCTCCGACGGCTTCTTGCCGCCGAAATCCTGCATGGTCCAGGTGGAATGCATTTCGAAGGTCCGGTCGACACGATCCAGGAAATACGGAATCCAGCCGGTCCCGCCCTCGGACAGCGCGATCTTGAGATCCGGGTAGTCCTTGACCGGTCGTGACCACAGCAGATCCGCCGCCGCCTGCACGATATTGAGCGGCTGCAAGGTGATCATCACGTCGGGTGGCGAGTCGACCGCGGGGATCGACAGGCGTCCCGAGGAGCCGATGTGGACGCTGAGCACGGTGTCGGTGTCCACCAACGCCTTCCACAGCGGGTTCCAGTGCGGATCGTGGAAACTCGGGTAACCCAGCGCCGCCGGATTCTCGCTGAAGGTCAGCGAATGCACGCCCTTCTCCGCGACCCTGCGCACCTCGGCCGCGCACAATTCCGCGTCCCAGATCACCGGCAGCGCCATCGGAATGAACCGGCCGGGGTAGGCGCCGCACCATTCGTCGATATGCCAGTCGTTGTAAGCCTGTACCAGGGCGAGGGAGAAGTCCGAATCCTCGGTCGCGAAAAGCCGTCCGGCGAAACCGGGGAACGACGGGAAATTCATCGAGGCGAGGATTCCGCCCGCGTTCATGTCCTTGATGCGCTCGTCGACGTCGAAACAGCCGGGGCGGATCTCGTCGAGGCCGTCGGGCTCGAGCCCGTATTCCTCTTTCGGGCGTCCGGCCACCGCGTTGAGCGCGACATTGGGAATGACGGTGTCGCGAAACTTCCACACATCGGCGCCACCTTCCAGGTGCACCAATCGGGGGGCTTCGTCGGCGTATTTGCTCGGCAGGTGGTTCTTGAACATGTCCGGCGGCTCGATGATGTGATCATCGACGCTGATCAGGATCATGTCGTTCTTGTCCACACGACCACACTCCTCTGAGAAAGGTCTACAGTATGTCTTACAATATAGCGCATGGTGGACCGCACGGGACGTGGTCTCGGCCGATCGATGGGCTGTTCTCGCAGCTCCGGATCCCCGCGCGTCCCGGTGCTACAGAATGGCGCCCGATTCCTTCGCGGCGATGATGTCGTCCCAGTCGAGTCCGAGTTCGAGCAGGATCGTCTCGGTGTGCTCGCCGTATTCCGGCGCGCGCACGGGCGGGGCCGGGGTCTCGTCGAATTGCACGGGGGCGGAGACGGTTCGGTACTCGTTGCCCGCGCTGTCGGCGACCGTCATCAGATAGCCGTTGGCCGCAACCTGCGGATCGTCGAGTACTTCCTGCGGGCTGGCGATGGTCGCCCACACGCCGGGTTCGTCGGTCAGCGCCTTCTGCCAGTGGGCGAGGTCGTGTTCGGCGAAGGTCTTGCGCAGTTCGGCGGTCGCGGCCTCCTGGTTGCGGACGAGTTCGGCCAGCGGGGTGAACCGCTCGTCGACGCCGAGGTCGGGTCTGCCGATGCGTTCGCAGAATCCGGGCCAGTAGCGGTCGGTTTGCAGGAACAACAATTGCACCCAGCGGTTGTCGCCGGTGCGATAGCGGTTCACCGCCGGATTGAGGGCGGTGCCCGCCTCGCCCGCGGGAATGCGATCGATGTCGTAGTAGTCGGCGGCCGCGATATCGGGAGCGACGGCCCACATGCCCTGTGCCAGCAGCGAACTGTCGACCAGGGGAGCGTGGCCGGTGCGTTCGCGGTGGAACAGCGCCGCGGTGATGCCGCCCGCCAGGGTGATGCCGCCCTGGAGATCGCCGAAGGCCGGGCCCTGCGCCATCGGGAATTCGGCGTTCGTCGGGGTCAGGGCGTAGGCGACGCCCGCCCTTGCGGTGTAGCTGGCGCCGTCGAATCCGCCGCGATCCTTGTCCGGGCCGCGGCTGCCGTGGCCGCTGCCGCGCGCGATGATCACCTTCGGATTGAATTCCCGGATCCGCTCGACCGACAGGTCGGCTCGCTCGAGCACGGCGGGCAGCCAATTGGTCAGGAATACGTCCGCGTCGGCGATCAGTCTGCCCAGGATCTTTCGCCCCTGTTCGGACTTGATGTCGACGCCGATACTGCGTTTGCCGTGATTGCCGAGTTCCATCATGAAATTGGCCTGAACGGGTGTGCCGGTGCCGTCCAGGCCGCCGACGACCAGGTTGCGGCAGGGGTCGCCACCTCGGGTGTCTTCGACCTTGATCACGTCCGCGCCCCAGTCGGCGAGTGCCGCTCCGGCGCTCGGCACGTATGTCCACGATGCCAACTCGACCACTTTGACGCCATTGAGCAGACCCGACATCGGTGCTCCCTTTCCACGATCGACACGTATCTTGAAGTACTATACGGTAATGGTTACAGTTAATCATCCAGGATGGTGATCAGGAGGAAAAGTGAGTGACATCGTCGGGGAGCGTGTGGCCCTCAGTCCGGACGTGGGTCGCGCGGCGGCGGAACGCGCCGAATTCCGATTGCTCATCGACGGGGAGCTGACCGGCGCCGCCTCGGGCGCGGCCTTCGACAACCACAGTCCGGCGACCGGCTTGCTGCTCGGCAGCACCGCCGCGGCGGGCGAGCAGGACATGCTGCGGGCCATCGCGGCCGCCCGGCGGGCCTTCGACGACACCGACTGGTCGACCAACCGCGCGCTGCGCCGCCGCTGCCTGGAACAACTCCAGAGCGCGCTGGAAGCCGAAAAGGAAGATCTGCGAACCGAACTCGTCGCCGAGGTCGGCTGCCCCACGATGACGACGCGGAACGCGCAGCTGGACTGGCCGCTGGCCGACGCGCTGCGGTATCCCGCCGGACTGATCGACGATTTCGCCTGGGAGCGCGTACTCGACGGCGGCGGACTGTTCGGCGACCGCAACCGGCGCACCGTCGTCCAGGAACCGGTGGGCGTCGTCGCCGCGATCTGCCCGTCGAATTTCCCGATCGAGGTCGTTCTCAACAAGCTGGGCCCCGCCTTGGCCGCGGGCAATACCGTTGTCCTCAAACCGGATCCGAACACGCCGTGGAACGCGACCAGGATCGGGCGGCTGATCGCCGAGCGCACCGACATGCCGCCGGGTGTGGTCAATGTGGTCGCGACCCCGTCCAACGAGGTCGCCGGACTGCTCGCGACCGATCCGCGCGTCGACCTGATCTCGTTCACCGGATCGACGGCGGTCGGGCGCACGCTCATGCGCAACGGCGCCGACACGATGAAACGCACGTTCCTCGAACTGGGCGGCAAGTCGGCGCTGATCGTGCTGGAGGACGCCAATCCCATGCACGCGCTACAGAGCGCGGTCGGCGTCTGCGTGCACGCGGGTCAGGCTTGCGCGGCGACCAGCCGAATGCTGGTGCACCGCTCGATCTTCGACGATATGACCGCCGCGGTCGCCGCCGCGTTCGCCGCCGTGCCGGTCGGTGATCCGGCCCTGCCGGACACCCTCGTCGGCCCGGTGATCAGCGCGGCGCAGAAGAAGCGGGTGCTCGACGCCTGCGCGCGCGGCGTGCGTGACGGCGCCCGTTTGGTCATCGGCGGCGGTGCGGTCGAGGATCTTCCGTCGCATCTGGCCGACGGCCATTTCGTGCAGCCCACCGTTTTCGCCTCCGAGGATCCGAATCTGGCGCTCGCGCAGGAGGAGATCTTCGGTCCCGTGCTGATCGTCTTGCCGTTCTCCGACGACGAGGACGCGGTGCGCATCGCCAACAACAGCGCCTTCGGCCTGGCGGGTGCGGTGCTCTCGGCATCGGCCGAGCGCTCGATGGCGATCGCCCGCCGGGTCAGGACCGGGGCGATCGGCGTCAACGGCGGCATGTTCTACGGCGCGGACGCGCCCTTCGGCGGTTTCAAGAACAGCGGCGTCGGCCGCCAGTGCGGCATCGAGGGTTTCCAGCAATATCTCGAGACCAAGACCATCGGCTCCCGGATTCCGCGTAGCTGAACGGCTCCCGGCCCGGCGAATCCCGGCCGACGAAAACTGAAAGGTTGCCAGTAGTGGGAAAATTGGATAACAAGGTCGCGGTGATCTCGGGCGCCGCGCGCGGGCAGGGACGCTCGCACGCGGTCAATCTCGCCGCCGAGGGCGCGAGCGTCATCGCCCTCGACATCTGCGCCGACCTCGAGGGCAATACCTACCCGCTCGCCCGCCCGGAGGATCTCGAGGAGACCGGCAGGCTGGTCGAGAAGGAGGGTGGCCGCTTCCATCCGGTGATCGTCGACGTCCGCGAGCGTACCGCCGTCTGGAACGCCGTCGCCGAGGGTGTCGCGGCACTGGGCCGGCTCGACATCGTGGTCGCCAATGCCGGAATCGCCCCGCTGGGCAAGGGGCAGACATTGCGGTCGTGGTCGGACACCATCGATACCGACCTGGTCGGCGTCTTCAATGTCGTGCAGGCCAGCATTCCGCATCTGAGTCCGGGCGCGTCCATCATCGCGACCGGCTCGCTGGCCGCCCAGCTCGGCAGTTCCACCAAACAGGGGCCGGGCGGTTCGGCCTACAGCCTCGCGAAACAGGTGGTCGCGCACTACGTCAACGACCTGTCGATCCAGCTGGCCAAACAGTCCATCCGGGTCAACGCGGTGCATCCGACCAATGTCGACACCGACATGCTGCACAACGAGGGCATGTACAAGATCTTCCGGCCGGACAAGGAATCCCCCACGCGCGAGGACGCGGAGCTGGCGTTCCCGGCGATGCAGGCGATGCCGGTTCCCTATATCCAGCCGCAGGATGTTTCCGACCTCGTCGTCTTCCTGGCCTCGGACCAGTCGCGCTACATCACCGGCAGCCAGCTGCGGGTCGACGCGGGCGGGTTCGTCAAGGCAGTGCCCTGGGGGAAGTGACTGTGACCGAAACCACCATCGCGTACAAGCTCTACCGCTGCATCATCTGCGGATGGGAATACGACGAGGAGCTCGGCTGGCCCGACGACGGCCTCGCGCCGGGCACCCGTTGGGAAGACATCCCCGCCGACTGGACCTGCCCCGACTGCGGCGCAGAGAAGGCCGATTTCGACATGGTGGAGGTCTCGCGATGACGGTCCCGCGATCCGGTCGCGCGACGTCGACCCTCGTTTGTCGACCATACTGTATGAAATACTGTAGTTGAATCTCCCATCATGGACGCCGCGCCAGCGGGTGCGGCTCGATAACTCAGAGGTTGAGTGATATGGCCAAACCCGTCATCGTCAGCGCCGTCAGGACCGCGATCGGCCGATCCTTCAAGGGCGCGCTCGTGAACGTGTCCTCGGAGACGCTCGCGATCAACATCCTGACCGAAGTGGTTCGCCGCTCCGGGGTCGATCCGTCCGAGGTGGACGACGTCATCCTCGCCGAATTGAATTACGGCGGTGGCGATCTGGCTCGTCACGCCGCCGTGGCGAGCGGCATGGAGAGCGTGCCCGGCCAGGCGGTGAACCGGCACTGCGCGGGCAGTCTGACCTCGATCGCCAACGCGGCCGCCCATATCGGCGCGGGCGCGGAGCGGGTGATCGTCGCCGGTGGCGTGCAGTCGCTGTCGACCTCGCCGCTGATGAAGTGGCGGGTGCCGGGTTCGGACCCGATGGAGTTCAAGGAGCCCTGGATGCCGCCGTCGCATCCGGAGACCCCCGACGCGCCCGCCCGGGACATGTCGATCACCGTTGGCTGGAACACCGCCAAGAAGGTCGGCATCAGCAGGCAGGCCATGGACGAATGGGCGCTGCGGTCGCATCAGCGCGCCGTCGCCGCCGCCGACGCGGGCAAATTCGCCGAGGAGATCCTGCCGCTGAAGATCACGCAGGCCGACGGTTCGGTCATCGACTTCGCCGCCGACGAACACCCCAGGCGTGACACCACCCTCGAGCGCTTGGCCTCGCTTCCGGTCCTGCATCCCGAGATCGAGGGCTTCTCGGTCACCGCGGGGAACAGCAGCGGTATCAACGACGCCGCCGCGGCCGTCACGGTCACCGCCGACGACTACGCCGCGGCCAACGGCCTCGAGGTCATGGCGACGGTGCGGGCGTGGGCCAATGTCGGTGTCACACCGGCCGACAACGGCATCGCGGCGGCGAATGTGATCGGCAAGATCCTCGATCGCACCGGCCTGAGTGTCGGCGACGTGGCGCTGTGGGAGATCAACGAGGCGTTCGCCTCGGTGCCGATCGCCGCGTGCCGCGCCCACGGCATCGACGAGGAACTGGTGAACTTCTCCGGTAGCGGTTGCAGTCTCGGACATCCGATCTCGGCGTCGGGCGCGCGCCAGGTGGCGACCCTGATCTACGAGCTGCGCCGACGCGGCGGCGGCATCGGCGTCTCGGCGATGTGCGCGGGCGGCGGTATGGGTGGGGCCCTCGTCATCGAGGTCTGACCGATCGTTTCGCGGATGCTCGCTGCCCGGGCGACCCATGCCGTGCAGAGAGCGTCCCTTTTCTTACAGTAATGCTTATAGTAGCGTTTTCTATAACAAGGACGAGTGGAGGTACCGGTGTCGGACGAAGTGCTGCTGGAACGCCGCGGGCGCACGTTGGTCATCACGATCAACCGGCCCGACGCGCGTAATGCGGTCAATCTGGCGGTCAGTCAGGGTTTGGCCGATGCGCTCGACGAGCTCGACGGCAGTCCCGAGCTGTCGGTCGCGGTACTCACCGGAAGCGGTGGGAACTTCAGTGCGGGAATGGATCTGAAGGCTTTCGCGGCGGGCGACTACCCGTATATCCCCGGTCGCGGTCTCGGGTTCACCGAGAAGCCGCCGATCAAGCCGCTCATCGCGGCGGTCGAGGGTTTCGCCCTGGCGGGCGGCACGGAACTGGTGCTCGCCACCGATCTGGTGGTGGCGGCCAAGACCGCGAAATTCGGTATCCCGGAGGTCAAACGCGGCCTGGTCGCTGGCGGCGGCGCGTTGTTGCGTCTCCAGCACCGCATCCCGTATCAGAAGGCACTCGAATTGGCGCTGACCGGTGATAATTTCACCGCCGAAGAGGCCGCGGGCTGGGGTTTCGTGAATGTTCTTGCCGAACCCGGCGAAGCGCTCGAGCAGGCGTTGGCGCTGGCGGACCGGATCACCGCCAATGGTCCGATCGCGGTCGCGGTGACCAAGGAGGTCATGGTGAAATCCGCCGAGTGGAGCACCGCCGAGATGTGGCAGAAGCAGATCGAGCTCATCGCCCCGGTGTTCGGCACGAAGGACGCGCAGGAAGGCGCGAAGGCCTTCGCCGAGAAACGGCCCCCCGTCTGGACCGGTGAGTGAGCCCGCGGGCGCTCCGATCCGACGAACAACCCCCCATCGAATCAAAGGAGACGCAGTGTCTTTCGAAGGTGAAGTAGTACTGGTGACCGGCGGTGCGGGCGGTCTGGGTGACGCGACGGTTCGCCGGTTGCACGCCCAGGGAGCCGCCGTCGTCATCGCCGATGTCAACGACGACAAGGGCAAGGCCCTCGCCGAGGAACTCGGCAACAAGGCGGTCTACGTCCGCACCGACGTGCTGGACGATTCGACCATCGAGGCGGCGTTCGCCGCGGCCGACGAACTCGGCACCCTGCGCGCCGCGGTGATCGCCCACGGCGGTTTCGGTGTGCTCGAGAAGGTCGTCAACCGCGACGGAAGCCCGCACACCCTCAAGGGTTTCACCGATACGATCGCGCTGTACCTCACCGGCACGTACAACGTGCTGCGCCTGACCGCGGCGAAGATCGCGAAATTCGATCCCAAGGACAACGGTGAGCGCGGCGCCATCGTCATGACCAGCTCGATCGCCGGTTACGAAGGCCAGATCGGCCAGTCCGCGTACTCCGCCGCCAAAGGCGGCGTGATCGGGCTGACCCTCACCGCCGCCCGCGACCTGAGCGCCATCGGCATCCGCGTCAACAGCATCGCCCCCGGCACGATGCACACCCCGATCATGGATTTCCTCGGCGAGGAGAAACTCGGCCAGTTCGCGAAAGCGGTCCCGTTCCCCAAGCGTCTCGGAACCCCGGACGAATACGCCTTCCTGGCCCAGCACCTGCTGGAGAACCCGTACATCAACGGTGAGGTCGTGCGCATCGACGGCGGACAGCGGTTCCAGCCCAAGTAGGCGCTCGACACTCCCGCGGCGGATGCCGGACTTCGAGTGTCGGGACAAGACGTGATCGGTACCCGGGGTCATCGACGGCCCCGGGTACCGCGCTGTCCAGCCACCGGCCGACAGGTCCGAACGTGTTGCACGGGAACGATGTACGCCGGACGAGGGCCACCGCTGTCAATGAACACCGAGGCGACCCGAGTCCGTAACCGGGTGCGCAAGCGGGAGACAAGTGTGCCGCAAGTTGCCTGGCGCAAGGTGGGATCCACACGGGGCGAACAAGCCCGAGATCCCGCCAACAGCCCAGGAGGCGCCATGACACGCACGCCCGAAACCGCCGTCACCGCCCGTGTGACCCCCGATGTCACCGGTATGAAGATCGCCCATCGTGGGATGCTCGCCGACACTGCCCGATTCGCGCGTATCGCGGGCGCGATCGCCGCCGGATCGGTGTGCGGACAGCGGCGGGCCGATGCCATCGCCGAGTACGTGGACCTGCTGTGCGACTCGATCCACCATCACCACAGCATCGAGGACGACATCGTCTGGCCGATTCTCGTCGCGTCGGCGGGTTCGGCCATCGACGTGCACGAACTCTCCGACGACCACGTCCAACTCGACGCCGTGCTGGCGACCTTGCGCGAGCGGGCGACCGGGTTCCGCGCCGCCGGTGCCGACCGGCGAAGGGCGGCGGGCGATCTCTCCGTCGCGCTGGATTCGGCGCACGCGTTGCTCGCCGAACATATCGGTGAGGAGGAGAAGATCGTGTTCCCCGTGGTCGACCGGTACGTCGGCGTCGCGGAGTGGGATCGGGTCGAGCAGGCCGCGAAGAAGGGCGGCGATATGAGATTCGAGGTGCCGAGGGTGGTCCGTTACGCCGACGAACGGGAACTCGCGAAGATGCGGGCCGAGGCCGGTGTGGTGATCCGCCTGATGCTGAAGGTGCTGGTGCGCTCCTTCGACAAGCGCGAGGCGATCATCGCGGGCTGACCATCGCGGCCAACGCGGTGGCGACCCGCTCCCGCACTTCGGCGGCTCGGTCGCGGTGGGCGGTCGCGGCTTCGGTGTCCTCGAGCAGTTCGGCGAGTTCGGCCAGCACATCGTCCATCGGCCCGAAGGTCACCGACGCGGAATTCAACCCGGCGACCGTGCCCGACCAGTGCCGCAGTTCGTCGTAGAGGACCGAGGCCCGGTCCCGCATCCGCAACCGCACCAGCGCGCGGGCCTGGAAGACCGACAGCGCCGTCCAGTAGAAATCGCGACCGACCTCGTGGTCGCGCTCGGCCACCACCCGGGCATCGGCCTCCCGCCCGGCGTCGAGCAACGCGACCACATACACCCACGAGATGGTCTGCGGCGCATAGTGATAGGACAGCGACAGCGGTTCGACCAGATGCGCCGAGGACCCGCGGAACCAGGCGATCACCATCTGTCCGACCAGCCCGATCTCGGCGCCGTTGGCCAAACCGGCGGCGGTGAGCCGCGCCGCCAGGTCGGCATAGCGGCCCGCGGCCCGGTCGAGATCGCCGCGCAGTACGTCGAGTACGGCGTCGAAGGCCGACAGCACCACGACCAGTTCGCCGACCCGGCCGCTGGAGGCGGTCTCGAGTCCGAGGCGAACCTCCGAGGCGGCCGACAGCAGATCGGTGCGGGACAGGTGCGCGAGGAAGCGATAGTAGTGCGCGGCGGCGCGGTAGACGACGATGCCGGAATCCGCTGCCACGGTGAGGAATTCCGCGGTGATGGCGGGGAGTTCGGTACTCAGGTCCGGGCCGAGCGCGGTGTACGCGAGCGCGTTGAGCGCGGCGCACGACAATTCGGAATCACCGATTTCGCGGGCCAGGTGCGCGGCCTCGGTGGCGCATTCGATGGTGAAAGGGGTGTCGTTGCCCTCGAATTCGAAGACCGCGGTGACGAGTAGCCGGACCCGATCGGCCCCGGTCGTGCCGGGCAGTGCCGCGAGCACTGCCGAGGTCATCTGGGTATCGGCGAGACGCTGTTCGCGCGTGGTCCAGATTCGCGGTGTGCGCCACGAGGTCAGGGCGAGCAACGTCAGCCGCTCGTCGCCGTCGCGCTGTGCCAGCGACAACGCCCGCGCCCGCACCGAACGCGCGTCCGAGACCTCGCCGCGATGCGCGAGCGCGGTGACGAGCGCGCACAACGCGGTGACCAGGGCCGCGCGATCCGCTGCCGCCGCACCGGGTTCGCCGTGCCCCGCGCTGTCACGCAATTCGACGGCGAAACGCCACAGCGGCGCGGAATCGGCCCTGAAATCCGAGTCGAACCGGGCCCGCGCCGCCGTCTCGACATGCCCGAGTGCGTGCTCGACCGTCTGCGGGGTCGCGCCGCGTGCCGCGTGATAGGCGAGTTCGTCCGCGTCGGGGCTCGGCAGCGATTCCAGGTAGCCCATGGTGCGCCAGTGCAGTCTGCGCAGGCGCAACGCCGGGATGCTCTCGTAGAGGGCGTCGCGGATCAGCACGTGCTGGAAGACGACCAGGTCGGTGTCGGCGGTGAGCAGACCCGCCACCGCCGCGGTGTCGATGGCGTCGAGCAGTTCGTCCTCGCCGTCGGTCGAACCGGGGCTCGTCCACAGCGCGAGCAGGGTGTCGATCGCGGTACTGCGCCCGCAGACCGACGCGAGCCGCAACATCCGTCCGACCTCCGCGGGCAGCCGATCGACCCGGCGCAGCAGCACATCGCGGATACCGCTCGGCATCGAGGTCAGCGCGTCGCGCGCACCGCGCGAGGCCACCCATTTCGCCAGTTCTCCCACGAAGAGCGGATTGCCGTCGGTCCTGGCGCGCAACATCTCCAGGGTCGGGGTGTCCAGCGGGTCGAGACCGGCCGATCGGGCGACCTCCCTGATCCCGTCGTCGGACAGCCCGGCCAGTTCGAGCCGGTCGGCGGTGACCGCGACCAGCGCG
The DNA here is from genome assembly GCF_019038455.1 of Nocardia noduli. Lineage (NCBI taxonomy): Bacteria > Bacillati > Actinomycetota > Actinomycetes > Mycobacteriales > Nocardiaceae > Nocardia > Nocardia noduli. The sequence goes on along the minus strand of NZ_JAFMPL010000006.1, from coordinate 36,247 downwards.
GCGGCCGTCGCCGAGAGTTCGGCCCCGGCTTCGGATGGTCGATAGGTGGCGACGACGAGCACCGGCAACTGCCGCATCCACGCGATGGTCTGCCGCAGCACCTGCAAGGTCGCGCTGTCCGCGCGATGGACATCGTCGACGACGAGCAGCACACCGTCCGGGTGATCCCGGCAGGCGGCGACGACCGCGCGGGCGATGTCGAACGGGTCGGCGACATCGGCGCCGTCGCCCAATTCGCCGAGCAGTTCGCGCCACGCCCACGCCGCGGGCGCGCCGTCCACCTCGGGGCAGTGGGCGGTCGCCGCGGTCCATCCCCGCGCTCGCACCCGCGCGGCCAGGGTCTCGGCGAAGGTGGATTTGCCGCCGCCCGCCTCGGCGATGATCCACACCACCCGCAGACCCGACGTCCGGACGGATTCGGCGGTCCGCGTCAGTGTCGCCAATTCCGCTTCGCGCCCGGCGAATTCGCGTTGCTCGGTCCCGGCTCGGGTATCGCCGCCGCGCGGTTCGGCGACCACTTCGGGCTCGGCCGGGCGGGCGACCAGGGCGGGGGAGTGGCCGAGGATGTCGACCTCGAGTTGCCGGACCGCGGGGCCGGGATCGACGCCGAGTTCCTCGGACAGGTATTCGCGCACCGTCCGCAGCGTCGCCAGTGCGTCGGCCTGACGCCCGAGCCGATATTGGGCGAGCGCGAGCAATCGGAACAGTTCCTCACGCGCCGGATGCTGCGCGCATTCGGCGGGAAGCAGATGGGCGACCTCGTCGGCTCTGCCGAGTTCCAACGCGGTGGCCGCGCGATATTCCACGGCGGACAGGCGCAGCGCGTGCAGGCGCGCGCCCTCGGCCTCGGCCCACGATTCCGCCGCGAAGGCGCCGAAGGGATCACCGCGCCACAGCGCGAGCGCGGTCGTCAGACGCCGGTATCGCGCGGTCGGATCGTCATCGGCCTCCGCCGAGATCAGCGCGTCGAACTCCCACGCGTCCACCCCGTGTTCGGGCAGTCGCAGCGCGTAGCCGGGCTGCTCGCTGACCAGGATCCTGGCCGGTGCGCGCGGTGGCCGATCCGGTTCGAGGATCCGGCGCAGATTCGAGACGTGCACCTGAAGGGCCGCGAGCGCTTTCGGCGGCGGTTCGCCGTTCCACAGATCGTCGATCAGGCGATCGGTCGAGACCACCCGTCCGCCCGCGGCGAGCAGTCTGATCAGCACCGCGAGTTGACGGCCGGTGCCCGGATCGGCCACACCCGCGCCGAACTGCACCCGGATCGGTCCGAGCACCGAGATCCTCACGGTCGACTCCCGTGACCAGCCACGTCCGCTCACCTCTCGCGACCTGTGTCGCGCACCGTTTCGCACGACGATTCCCGACACATGATCGCTCGAGTACGCCCGCCGCGTTGTCCCGCCTCGTCACCCGGTCTGCGCGAGGACACGACGCCGACCCGTCCAGTCCGCGTACTGTATCGATTACAGTTGAACCAACTTTCGCGCCTGTCGACCTATGGTGGAGTCATTCATGATCTCAAAAGTGCCTGCCGGATACGAGGATCTGCTGCAACGTCCGATCGTCGGTGTGCTCGCGACCGTGACCCCGCACGGGGCCCCCGATCTGACGCCGATGCGCTTCACCTGGGACGGCGCGCGTCTGCGCATGAGTCACACGATCCCGCGTCGCAAGTTCACGAGCTTGCAGGCGAACCCGAACTACGCCTTTCTCATCACCGATCCGGACGTGCCCTCGCGCTGTCTGGAGACGCAGGGATGGCTGATCACCGTCCTCGGTGATCCGAAGGGGGAGTTCTATCGCGAGCTCGGCGACCGCTACGGCGACACCGACAGCGCACTGCCCGACGATGTCTACGATCGCGTCATCCTGATCCTCGACGCGACCAAATTCACCGTGAAGTGATATCCCGCCCCCGCGGTTTCGGCCTCGACACGTGCCGTCGCGGCGGGAGTGTGGCGTGCGTAAGCGGCCCCCGATCCGTTCCCGAGTGACTTGCGGACCGCGCTACCGATAGGTGTACAGTAAGGGATACGTGTAAGCCTGCGACGGCCTGCCGGGCGGTCGTGGCCACCCGGTTGCGGCGATGGGCGTCCTGTCCGGAGCGAAAGGGACAAGAAATGACGAAGCTCGATTATCTGGCGGTCGATGTCGACAACCACTACTACGAGACGCTGGACGCGTTCACTCGCCATTTGCCCAAGGAGTTCAGGCAGCGCGGCGTGCGCATGGTCAACGACGGCAAACGCACGCTCGCGGTGATGGCGGGCAAGGTCAACAACTTCGTCCCGAACCCGACCTTCGACCCGATCATCGAGCCCGGCTGCCTCGATCTGCTGTTCCGCGGTGAGATTCCCGAAGGGGTCGACCCCGCCTCGTTGATGAAGGTGGACCGCATGGCGGACCACCCCGAATACCAGAACCGCGACGCCCGCGTGCGCGTCATGGACCGGCAGAGTCTGGAAACGGTCTTCATGCTGCCGACCTTCGCCTGCGGTGTCGAGGAAGCGCTCAAACACGACATCCCCGCGACGATGGCCTCGCTGCACGCGTTCAACCTGTGGCTCGACGAGGACTGGGGCTTCGATCGTCCCGACCATCGGATGATCTCCGCGCCGATCATCTCCCTCGCCGACCCGGTCGCCGCGGTCGAGGAAGTCGAATTCGTGCTGGCCCGTGGCGCCAAGATGGTGCTGGTCCGCCCCGCGCCCGTGCCCGGTGTGGCCAAGCCCCGCTCCCTGGGCGATCCGCTGCACGACCCGGTGTGGGCGCGGCTGGCCGAAGCGGGCGTGCCCGTCGGCTTCCACCTCTCCGACAGCGGATACCTCGCCATCAACGCGCTGTGGGGCGGCCAGGCGACATTCGAGGGCTTCGGCAAGAAGGATCCGCTCGATCAGATCCTGCTCGACGACCGCGCCATCCACGACACCATGGCCTCGCTGATCGTGCACCAGGTCTTCACCCGCCACCCGAACCTCAAGGTGGTCAGCATCGAGAACGGTTCGTACTTCGTCCACCGACTGATCAAGCGCTTGAAGAAGGCCGCGAACACCGCGCCGTACCACTTCAAGGAGGATCCGGTGGAGCAGCTGAAGAACAACGTCTGGATCGCGCCGTACTACGAGGACGACGTCAAGTTGCTCGCCGCGACCATCGGCGTGGACAAGATCCTGTTCGGCTCCGATTGGCCGCACGGCGAAGGCCTCGCCGATCCCACGACATTCACCGCCGACATCCCGCAGTTCCCGGAATTCTCCTACGAGGACACCCGAAAGGTGATGCGCGACAACGCACTCGAACTGCTGGGCTCGCGGGTTCCCGTCGAGACCGCGTAACCGGCGGCGGGAGAGCCGCTACGCCGCGGCGCGGGTCACGGTTCGATCAGGCCGGCGCGGATGGCGTAGCGGGTGAGGGCGAGACGGTCGCGCAGGCCGAGCTTCTGGAGCATGTTGGCGCGGTGCCGATCGACGGTCTTGGTGCTGATGACGAGCGTCTCGGCGATCTCACGGGTCGAGTGACCCTCCGCCACCAGTTTGAGCACCTCCTCCTCGCGGGGCGTCAGGATGGCGTCGGGCAGGGAACGGCCCTGGCGCTCCAATTGCAGATAGTCGCGGACCAGCGCCGTCACCGCGCCCGGATACAGGAACGACTCACCGCGCATGGTGGCCCGGCACGCCTCGATCGGATCGCGGTCGGCCACCGATTTCAGGACGTATCCGGACGCGCCCGCCTTCAACGACTCGAAGAAATACTGCTCGTTGTCGTACATCGACAGCATCAGGATGCGGGCGGTGGAATCGGTGCGGGTGATCTCGCGGGCCGCCTGGATGCCGGTCATGCGCGGCATCGCGATATCGAGAATCACCAGATCGACCGGCGTCTCGGCGAGAGCGGCGACCGCGTCGAATCCATCGGCCGCTTCCGCGACCACCGTCAGATCCGGTTCGTTGTCCAGGATCATGCGCAGCCCGCTGCGCACCAGGGCGTGATCGTCGGCCAGCAGGATGCGGGTCGGCCCGGGCACGTCAGCTGTCCTTCCCGGCGCGGTCCACCGGAATCACCAGTCGCACCTCGGTCCCGCCCCGCGCGGGTGAGTCGACGGTCAGTGCCCCGTTCACCAGCAGCGCGCGTTCGCCCATCCCGCGAATACCGGCACCGTCGATGACCGCGCCGCCGCGCCCGTCGTCGGTGATCCGCACGGTGACCGCGTCGGCGTCGGCGGTCAATCGCAGCGCCACCGCGTCGGCTCCGGCGTGCCGCAGCACATTGGTCAGACTCTCCTGCGCGATCCGATAGCAGACCAATTCCACATCGGGATCCAGGCGCGGCAGATCGGGATCGATATCGCGCGCGACGGTGATCCCCGCGGTACGCGCGAATTCGTGACACAGCGCGTTGATCGCGCTCGGGAGACCGAGATCCTCCAGTACGTCCGGCCGCAGCCGTCGGGCGATTCCGCGCACCTCGTCCAGGCACGCGCGCACGGTTTCCTGTGCGTCGCATACCTGTTCGCGCAACGGTTCGGGCGCACGATCCACCACACCTTTGAGCCGAAGCAGCGCGACGGTCAGGCTCTGGCCGATCTCGTCGTGCAGTTCGCGCGCGATGCGCTGACGCTCACCCTCCTGCGCCGCCAGCGCCGCCGCCCCCGCGACCGACCGTTCCGATTCGAGCCGGTCCAGCATCGCGTTGAACGTTTCGATGAGGTCGTTGAGATCGCCGTTACCGCTGCGGTCGACCCGGTTCGCCGGATGCGGCGGATCCACCCGGCGCATCGAGGCGATCAACGCGTCCAGCGGCGCGAGACTCGACCGGAGCAGGAAGGCGTTCGCGGCCAGGATGACGGCCAGCCCGATCACCAGCACCGGCAACTCGGTCAGTCGCACGCGCGCCGACACCGTCGCCGGTGACAGCGCGAGCACCAGCGTCCCGAGGGCGAAGACGAGGCCGTTGATCACGCACACCCGGCGGAACAGCGCGTGCACGGGTGTGCGGCCACGCCGACCCCACCGCTTCCGTGGCGCCGCGAGCGTCGTCATGAATCCAGCATGGCCGCATCGCCGCCGCGCTGTCCATGGGGCCCGATACCCATTCGGTCGCGGCTCGCGCGCGGGTGCGCCCCGGCGGAATGGGTGCCGCGGCCGATACCCCCGACGTGCGCGAGGTCCGAGACTGGGGCACGACGCCGAAGACGCGCGGCGGTGAAAGGAGTTTCGCGAATGGATATCGACCGGACAACAGTCCCAGGCGCCGGTGTGCTCTTCCACCTTCGCACCCCCGAGGGCGCGCATTTCGCGTTGCTGCTGGAAACCGGCGGCACCCGTCGCCTGCTGCTCTACGGCGAGTCCGACGAGCCGATCGCCGATATCGCGCTGCGCGCCGAGGACGCCGACCGGCTCGCCGACCTCCTGCGCAGCCGCTCGGTCGGCGATCGGCTGACCCGGGTGGAACGACGCCTGGATCTGCTCACCCGCGACCGCCGTGGGACCGCGTCCGCGCACCGGTGACCTCGGATTTCCCCGATACCGTTACCCCTTGTGGCGAAAGGTGATTCGGGCCGATCCGAACTTGTCGGTGCCCGCGTCTACCTTCCTCCGCATGACCACTCAGGCTTATTCCTACGCCGCCCCCTCCGGCCTTTCCGACGGGCGGCTCGGCCTCGCGACATCGGGCGGGGTGAGCACCGAGGGCGCGGTCGCCCACCCCCGGTTCTTCAGCGGCCTGCTCACTCGCGGCGATGTGGCGGCGGCGGGTCTGCTCGCCCTCGCCGACGTCGCGCAGACCAGGTACTACCAGCCGAAGCCGACGTCCATGCGCGACCCGGTGGTCACCTGCAACGGCGACCGGTTGCGGATGGAATCGTTCTCCGCGTGCGCGGGGGTCTACGCCAGGCTCGACGTGCTGTCGGAGGCACTCGACGGTGAGGTCACCGCGCGCGGCACCACCAACGTCGACGTGAACGGCCCACTGCGCGAAGCACTCGCGCGTGTCGGCGGGTCCGATCCGTTGCACCTCGCCGTCGGCGCCGACGAACTCGTCGTCACCACGCTCGACGGCGCGACGGTGGAGAAGAAGGTGCCGCTGCCGGAGCGCTGGCTGCGTTCCTTCGCCGAGGTCCAGGCCATCGTCTCCGGTTTCGACCTGCGCGCGGAATTGTCCGCCGCCGAGGCCGTGCGATTCCTGCGCGGACTGCCCCGAGGCGGCGGCCACCTGTGGGTCCAGCCGTCCGGACGGAGCCTGCGGCCCACCGCAAGACCCGCGCCCGGCGCACTCTGCCTGGCGGGCGCCGAACGGCTGACGACCCTGTTGCCCCTGCTGCGCTTCGCCACCGGGCTGCGGCTGTACGGCCCCGCCGTCACCGCGAACTCGGGTCCGGTCGCCTCCGTGTGGGAACTCGAATTGCCCGGCATGCGTTACGTTCTCACGCTTTCCCCCGAGGATCGGCGCGGGTTCTCCGGCGAAGGGGCCGTGCTGGAATCCCTGATCAGCGACCAGACCGCCGAGGACGCCGAAGTCGTCGCCGCGTCGCTGTCCTTCGAACCGCGCCTGGACCCGGCCGACCTCGCCGACCGCGCCCGGCTGCCCATCGCCCGGGTGCGCGCCGCCCTCACCCAACTCGGCACGGGCGGCAAAGTCGGTTACGACACCGCCGAAGCCGCCTTCTTCCACCGTGAACTGCCCTACGACGTCGAGCGCGTCGCCGCGATGAACCCGCGATTGCGCGCCGCGCGCGCCCTCGCCGAACAGGGCGCGGTGCGCCTCGGCGACGGCGGGGTCGCCGCCGTGACCTCCGGCGAACACGTCTATCACGTGCGCGTGGAGAACGGATCGTGCACCTGCGCCTGGTGGATCGACCACCGGGGCGGACGCGGCCCGTGCAAACACGTACTGGCCACCCGCCTGCACGCCGGAAGGCAGGCGTGACGATGAGTGTCTGGGAGGAGATGCGCACCCGCGTCCGGACCGGGAATTCGGCCGGAGTCGCGATGCTCGCGGCGAGGATCGACGAGGCGGATCGCAAGGAGGTGGCCGCCGCACTTCCCGCCTATCTGCGCGAGTGCGCGCCACTGGATTGGAACGACCTGCGGACCATGCCGCTTCGGGTGGCGGGCGCGGGCTGCCTCGGCGGCGCGGCCGCCGTCGCCGCCTGGCTCACGCGTCGGGATCTGCGCTCGGTGAGCGACACCGACGGCATCGCCGCGCATGTGCTGAGGGCGGTCTCCCATCGGCCCCCCGCCTGGCGACTGGACCTGGCGCGGCGGTTGTCCGATCGGCTGCGCTCGGCCGATTTCATCGGCTGGCGGCCCGATTACATGAGCTGGGAGGTTGCCGCGGGGTTGTTCCTGGAAGCGGAGCAGGCCCCGCCCGCGACCGACGCGTTCGTCCTCGGCTGGTTGAGCAGGCGCGTCTCCACCCCGCCGAGCGAAGACGCGCTCTTCGCGACGATGGCCCCCGCGATCTTCGAGGCGGACGGGGTGGCGGAATACCTCTCGCGGTTCGCGGGCACGGATTATGTTCCCGGCCGGGCGAATCCGATGGACTCCCTGATCACCGGCCTGTTCGAGACCATGAAACGCGACGATCTGCTCGACCGCTGCCTGCGGCGTTTCCTGCGCGGTGGCAAGGCGCGTGACCTCGCGTGGTTCGTCGACCTGCACGATCTGCTCGCTCCCACACCGCAGGAGGCGGCCGCGCGGGTGCGTGACTACCTCCGGTTGCTGCCCGCCTCGGCGTCGACCGTCGCCGACGTGGCCTTCACCCAGGTGCGCGCCGTGGACGAGGCCGAACCGCTGGCGCCGGAGATCTTCCGGGAGGCGGCGCAGGCTCTGCTGTTCCGTTCCGAACGCCGCATCGCCAACGCCGCGCTGTCGTGGTTGGACCGCACCGCCGCGAGCCGGGACCGGCTGGGAATGTCGATCGAACTGGCGGCCGGGGTGTTCGGGCACGAACATTCCGAGATCCGCGAGCGCGCCGTCCGGATCGTCACCAAGCGCGTGAAATCCGCCGATCCGCTCACCGCCGAGACGGTCCGGCGGTCCGCGTCGATCCTGCCGTCGACCGAACGGAGCGCGATCGCCGCCGCCTACGGTGCCGTGGAGGCGGACACGATCGAGGTCCCGGTACTGGCTCCCGTCGTGCCGCGCGAGCTCGATCCACCCATCACCTCGTCCGCCGAATTGCGCGAGGCGATCATCGAGGAGTACCACGGCTGGGATCCGGCCTGGCCCGAGGTGGAACGGCTCATGGCGGGACTGGTCGCCCACGGCCCCGCCGCGATCGATGAACTGCGGCTCGATATCGACCGGTACAGCGGGTTCTACCATCCGGAAGGTAACGACATCCTGCTGAACGCACTGCTGGCCGGGTCGCCGCGTCCGGTCGACGACGTGCTCGAATCCGCGCCCGCCCCCGATGCCCTGTTCCGGCGCCGGTTCCGGGAGGCCGCCGACCTGCTCGGCGGTCCGGCGCTGCTCGCGACGCCGACGAGCGCCACCGGTCACCTCGATCCCGAGATCTTCGCCGCGCGCCTGCGCGCCTGGGAAGCGGCGGGCAGGCAGCCGGGCCGTTTCGATCTGGAGCAGGCCCTGCTCCGCCTGCCGCTGGACGGAGATCGGCGTCTGCTCGACGGCCTCGTCTCACCCGCCGCCGCGACGGCCCGCGCGTGGATGTCGGCGGACGGCCCCGGCCCCGTCGACCTGTCCTACCGCCTCGCGAAGATCAAGGCCTGGGGTCCTGATCACTGGGATCGCAGACGCGCCGACGACCGGGTCACCCGCCTGGTGGTGACCGGAACCTGCGCGTCCGATCTGGACTCGGCGTCCCGGCTCTTCACGTTGGACACCTCCCGCAAGGGATCCGACACCTTCGAATGGTCGGCCCGATGGTGGCCGTCGGTGCTGCCCTCGCACCGCGAGGTGATCGCCGCGCACCTGCTCGACCAAGCGGCCTGCTGGCCGACGGGTGAGTACGAACAGGACGGCACCATCCTCGCGCTGTCGGAGGCGACCGGTGCGACCGACCGGGCGACGGCGACCGTCCTGCTGTACGCGCTGGCCTCACGGCGAGCGATCGACCGGGCCGCCGCCCTGGACGCCCTGCTCTCCCTCGCCGCTCAGAACGCGCTCCCGGCCGCCGAACTCGGCCATCACCTCGGTGTGTTCATCGGCACCGGCGACATAATCCTCGGCCGCGTGGTGCCCTCGCTCACCGAGGCGGTACGGGCCGGGGCCCACCTGTGGCCCCTCTTCACCGCCGCCATCACCTCCCTGCTCCCCACACCGGACACCGCGCCACCCACGGGAATGGCCGACCTGCTGGCCGCGGCGAGCGAAGCGGCCGACCTGCACCGGATCCGAGGCGCGATACCCGCGCTGACGGTGTGGACGCCCAAATCACGCTCGACTCGTGTTGCGAAGGAGGCCGCCCGCCTGGACACCCTCCTGACCGGCCCCTGACCGGGTGCACCAGGCACGGCCCGGCACACTGCCTCTATCGACTGCCGACAACCGTGACCGAGGACGTCCGGTCCGCTACCACCACCCGGTGATGGCTCCGATCTGGCGTCCGAGTTCGGGAGCCAGCGAGCGGGCGTAGCTGGCGGTGAGGTGGTGTTCGTCGCGGTAGATCAGGACATTGCCTTCCACCACCAGGCAGCGGTCGGGTCGGCACACCGAATCCGAGAGGTCGATCGGGAAGATGTTCGGATGACTCGCACCGGCCGCGATCGCCGGATTCACCGGGTCCAGCACCACCGCGCGGTCGACCCCGCAACTCTGGGCGGTGCCGTGCCCGCCGAGGCAGTCGATCGCGCGGTACAGCACTCCGTCGCGGCGCAGACGGGGCGTATCGCGCATCGCCAGCACATTGAGGCCGCGTTCGCCCAGTTCCGACCACACCGCCGCGAATTCGGCGGGTACTTCGTCACCCGCGCCTTCGACGCGGTAGTAGGTCGCGAGGGTGAAGACCCAGTCCGGTCTGGTCTCGGCCAGTCGGTCGATCACCTCGACCGACCACTCCCGGCATTCGGGCCACGGCGAGTCGTAGTACACGGGCTGGTCGACGAGGGTGAGCGGACACCCTTCCTTGAGGTAGGTGACGATCCGCAGACCGTGGTCGCGGGCGAGGATCTCGAAGGCGGGAATCCAGTGTTCGGAATGCGAGCCGCCGACCACCGCGATGGTGCGTTCGGCGGCCGGGTCGCCGTAGACGCAGCTGCGCACCTCTCGGTCCGGTGTGATGCAGCCGTCGCGCGTCGGCGGCGGCGAGTCGGCCCAGCCCTCGAGTACCGTCGGGCGCATCGGAGCCGGTTCGAAGGCGACACCGGGCACCAGCGCCGCACCGCCGGGATACTTCTCCAATTTCAGCTCGGCGGGCGGCCTCGCCGGATTCGCGCGCAGGATGACCTGCCAGGTCACCGTCGAGCCCAGTACCGCCACCGCCATGATCGAGACCGCGGTGGTGAGCGAACGTCGCACGGTGGCGGAATAGTCGTCGGCGCCCGCCGGACGACGTAGTGGCGTTTCGACCAGTCGCTGCGTGACCACGGCCAGGACCAGCGCCGCCGCGATGACGACGAGACCGTCGGTGAGTCCGGCCGACGGCGCCCCGTATTCGGACAGGTAGAAGATCAGGATCGGCCAATGCCACAGGTAGAAGGCGTAGGCCACCGATCCGAGGCCCGCGAACACCCTGGTGCCGAGCAACCGGTTCACCCAGGGCCGTTGCACCGGTTCGGCGTTCATGCCCGCCACGATCAGCGCCACGGCCGACAGCACCGGATACAGGGCGGTGGGGCCGGGGAATTCGGTCGCGCCGTCGATCAGCACCCCGCAGGTCAGCACCCCGGCGATCCCGGCCATCGCCAGCAGCGTCCGCACCACTCGCGGCAGCCGGATCCAGGGCGCCGCGCCCGCCAGTACGGCGCCCGCGAGCAGTTCCCACATCCGGGCGCCGGTGTCGTAGTAGGTCCACGGCTGGTGCCGCTGCGCCCCGTCGGCCGCGTACCAGAACGACAGCGCCGCGCCCGCGACGAGCAGCACCGTCAAACCGATCCGCCACCGGTCGCGCGTCGAACCGCGCGCGATCCACGCCCACACGGCGACGACGAGCAGTATCGCCAGGTAGAACTGCCCCTGCACCGACATCGACCACAGATGTTGCAGCGGACTCACCGACGGATTCGGCGCCAGGTAATCCAGTTCGGCCCTGGCGAGGAACCAGTTCTGCACGTAGAACGTCGAGGCCAGCGTCTGGATCGAGATATTGCCCCACTGGGTGTACGGCCTGGCCGCCACGGTCGCGATCACGACGGCCGCCAGTACCACCACCAGCGCGGGCGTCAGTCTGCGGGCGGTTCGGCGCAAGGTCGCCCCGATGCCGGGGCCGCCCGTCGTCGCGCTGCGGCGCAACAGCATTCCGGTGAAAAGGAACCCGGACAGCACCAGGAAGATGTCGACGCCACCGGACACCCGGCCCATCCACACGTGGAACCCGACCACGAGCGCGATCGCGATACCGCGCAATCCGTCCAGGTCGTCGCGATAGTCCGGAATATCCTGCGAGACCCGATGTCCCGGTGGATCCAGGGAGGTCGCCGACTCCGGGACGATCGCGCTACCGCGAGTGGCCGCGTCCGGGGATACCGGTACCACGCTGCTCCTTTCCGACCCTCGCGCCGATCCTGGCCGCGAGTCGCCGGCCGGTGAGCGCCGGGTAGTCGAACAGTAAAGATGCCGCAAACGGCGCTCGATGGCAAAACGACTGCGCTCGCACCGGTCTCGCGCCGATCGCGGCGCCGTACGCGTGCGCGCGTACCGGAGTCGACGCCGCTGGGCCGATGACGGGGTGGGTGTCCGGATTCCAGAATTGCTGACGAACGGTGTGCCAGACGCCGCACGACGAGGGGAATTCGCGATGACCGCGCAACTGACAGCCAACCGACCGGTGATCCGACTCCGGCTCCCGCGCCGCGCGCACCGGGGGATCCTGGTCGTCCACACCCTCAGCTCGGTGGCCTGGCTCGGCGTCACGCTGGCGATGCTGACGCTCGCCGTCTCGGCCGTCGCCACCGGTGACGACACCCTCACCAGAGCGGCCTACCGGGCCGACGATCTGGTGGGTGATCTGCTCATCGTCCCGCTCGGTCTGACGGCGCTGGTCTCGGGCGTGCTGCTCGGCGTCGGCAGCAAATGGGGGCTGCTGCGGTACTGGTGGGTGATCGTGAAACTTTTGCTGACCATCGGCGGGCTGACCGCGTCGCTGACCGTGCTGCGCGGCCATCTCGACGACGCAGCCGCGATCTCGGCGGACCCGGCCTCGACCGGTTTCGATCGCCTTCCGGTCACCCTCGCGGTGGCGCTCGCCGTGGCCTCGGCGACCTACACGCTGTGCACGGTGATCTCGGTGCTCAAGCCGTGGGGGCGTCGTACCACGCGGTCCTGACTCGGACCCACGGTCGAATCCTGCGGGCAATGTGACCGCAATGTCGCGCAACTACTTTGGCTGAACCGGCCAGCAGTGCTCGACATTCGGAGGAATGCAGATGCCCGATACCAGCACGCCCCGATTCCTGCAGGGCGCCTTCGTCTTCGAAGGCAAGGGCTTGGACAATCCGCTGCCGCTGGACCCGACGCTGCGTTACGTGGTGCCCCCGGGCGCGATCATCCAGCCGGTGTACTTCCGCGGCGGCAACAGCACCGACGACATGATCTCGGTACTGCTCATGCGCGACGGCAGCCCCATGCGGTACTTCCCGATCGCCGCGAAGGGCGCGACCCACGTCTCGTTGCGCGTGGTGGAGGACCTGCTCGCCGATACCGTCCTCGAACTGTTCGTCGCCGCCCCGGCCGGGGTCGACGGCACCGTGATCGTCGACCTCGGTCTCGTCGAGATCTGAGTCGTGGGAAGGACCGTGCGATGACCGCTACCATGACCGCATCCGGCACCGGCAACGGCGCGTCACCGACGGCGAAAGCCCGTCTGGTGGTCGTCGGCAACGGGATGGCCGGGGTGCGCGCCATCGAGGAGATCCTCTCGCGCGACGGACGGGAGATGTTCGACATCACCGTCTTCGGCGACGAACCCTACGGCAACTACAACCGCATCCTGCTGTCCAATGTGCTCGCCGGATCGGAGGGCACCGACGAGATCTTCCTGAACCCGCTCGACTGGTACACCGACAACGATATCGACCTGCGGGCAGGCGGCCGCGTGGTCCGCATCGACCGTTTCGCCCGGGTGGTCCAGGCCGACGACGGCACCACGCTGCACTACGACCGGCTGATCCTCGCCACCGGCAGTCGGTCGTTCTTCCCGCCCATGGACGGCATGTGGGCCGACGACAGAACGCTCACGGCGGGCATCTTCGGATTCCGCAGCCTCGACGACTGCACCGCGATGATCGATTACGCGGCGGGGCGGAAGAAGGCGGTCGTCATCGGCGGCGGTCTGCTCGGACTGGAGGCGGCGCGCGGCCTCCAGCACCGCGGCCTCGAGGTCGACGTCGTGCATTCGGCGATGACGCTCATGAACGCCCAGCTGGACACGGCGGCGGGCGAGATCGTCCGCAGGTCGGTCGAGAATCTGGGGATCCGGGTCCGTACCGGACAGAGCACCAAACGCGTGCTCTCCCGCGACGGCCAGATCACCGGCGTCGCCTTCGCCGACGGCACCGAGATCCCCTGCGACATGCTCGTCGTCTCCGCGGGGATCAGGCCGAACGTCGGTCTGGCCCAGCGCGCGGGCCTGACCGTCGAGCGCGCCATCGTCGTCGACGACCACATGCGCTCGATCGACGCCGACGACATCTACGTCGTCGGCGAATGCGCCCAGCACCGCGGACAGGTCTACGGCCTGGTCGCCCCGCTCTGGGACCAGGCCAAAGTGCTCGCCGACCATCTCACCGGCGCCGACCGCCGCGCGGCCTATCACGGTTCCAGGATGGCGACCAAGCTGAAGGTCGCCGGGGTCGACGTGGCGGCGATGGGGCTCAAGGCGCCCGAACATCCCGACGACGAGTTCGTCCAGTTCTCCGAGCCCAAACACGGCGTCTACAAGACCATCGTGGTGCGCGACGGCAAACTCGTCGGCGCCACCCTCGTCGGCGACGTCCGCAAGGTCGCGTTCCTGACCCAGGCGTTCGACCGCGGCCTGCCGCTGCCCGAGGAGCGCATCTCGCTGATGTTCGATATCGGCACCCCGGACGTGGAGGTCGGCGTCGCGGAACTGGCCGACGACACCCAGGTCTGCAATTGCAACGGCGTCAGCAAGGCCACGCTGGTCGGCTGCGTACAGGGCGGCCAGCAGACGGTGGCGGGCGTGATGGCCGCGACCAAGGCGGGCAAGGGATGCGGATCGTGCAAAAGCCTCGTCGCCCAGATCGTGGAATGGGCGGCGGGCGGCGAGATCGCCGAGGATCCGTCGGCGCGCTGGTACGTGCCCGGCGTCCCCTACGAGAAACCGGAACTGATGCGGCTGATCAGGGAGCTCCGATTGCATTCGGTCTCTTCGGTTTTCGCCGCACTCGCCCCCGACGGCCGCGAGGACGCCAATTCCAAGATGGGACTGGCCTCGCTGTTGCAGATGATGTGGTCCGATGAATTCATCGACGAACGCGACGCCCGGTTCGTCAACGATCGGGTGCACGCCAATATCCAACGCGACGGCACGTTCTCGGTGGTGCCGCAGATGAAGGGCGGGGTCACCGATTCCGCCCAGTTGCGCAAGATCGCCGACGTCGCCGACAAATTCGCGGTCCCGATGATCAAGGTGACCGGCGGGCAGCGCATCGATCTGCTCGGTGTGCGCAAAGAGGATCTGCCCGACGTCTGGGCCGATCTCGACATGCCGTCGGGTTTCGCCTACGGCAAGAGTTTCCGCACCGTGAAAACCTGTGTGGGATCGGACTTCTGCCGCTACGGGGTCGGCGATTCCACCGCGCTCGGCATCGCGCTCGAACAGCGATTCCAGGGTATCGCCGGTCCGGGGAAGATGAAACTGGCCGTCACCGGCTGCCCGCGCAACTGCGCCGAAGCGCTGTGCAAGGACCTCGGCGTCGTCGCCGTCGACGGTGGACGCTGGGAGATCTACGTCGGCGGCGCGGCGGGCGCGCATATCCGCAAGGGCGACCTGCTCGCCACCGTCGATGCCCCGGAACGTGTCATCGAACTGGCCGGACGTTTCCTCCAGTACTACCGCGAACAGGCCAACTGGCTCGAACGGACCTACGCCTGGGTGCCGCGTGTCGGCATCGACGTGATCCGCGCGGTCGTCGTCGAGGATCGCGACGGCGACGCGGCCCGCCTCGACGCCGAGATGCAGAAGGCGGTCGAGGCCTACCGCGACCCGTGGAAGGATGGCGAAGAACCCAGCACCCCTGGACAATTCCGCACCTCGCTGCCGCTGACGGTGCTGCCTCAGGTGCCGATCCGATGACCGGCGACATCGTCGGGCATCTGGACGAGATCCCGGTCGGCGAGGGCCGCGCGTACGCCGTCGACGGAACGCAGGTCGCCGTCTACCGGCTGCGCGACGGCACCGTGCGCGCCCTCGACGCGGTCTGCCCGCATCTGGGCGGCCCGCTCGCCGACGGACTGGCCGACAACCACGTCGTCGTGTGCCCGCTGCACGGCCGCGCCTTCGACCTGGCCACCGGGGCGGAGACCGGCGGCGGCCCGGGGGTGTGCGCGTATCGGGCGACGGTGGACACCGACGGCGCCATCCGCGTCGCGGGCGTCACCTGACTCTCATCGCTCCCCGGGATCGAGCAGATCACTGTCGGACGGCAGCCAGGACCCGTGCAATCCCGCGGGCACCCGGATCGGCATCCGGATCGAGGCCACCGGACCCGCCGCGGGGTCCTGCGCGGCCAGGATATGGAACCAGGACGTCATATCGCGCAGATCGGTGCCGAGCGTGCCCCAGTACGCGTGCCGCTCACCCGGCATGAAAACCGGCTCGCCGACCGCGAAAGGGCCCGCGTTCCACCATATTTCGGTGCCGCGCCGCGGATCGAGGAACATCAGCGCGTCCCTGGTCCGGTCGGTGCCTGAGGTGCCCGCGGTGGCGATCACGGTATGCCGCGCGGTGAGGTCCCGGTCGTCGATGCGGGGGAATTCGACCGGCCGCATCGCGAGTTCGGTGCGATCGACGCCCCCGGTGCGCGGCTCGAGTACCGCGCGCACCAGCCCGCCGCGTTGCGGTGTGTCGACATCGGCCAGCCCGCCCGGGTAGGCCCACTGCACGTAGTCGACCACGACGGTGCCGTCGGCCTCGTCGTAGGCGTTCGCGAAATGCCACACCCAGAACGCATCGGTCTCGGCCCACCGCACCGCCGTGCCGTCGCGGGGGATCAGCGCGATCCGCGTGCCCCGCGCGGGCCGCCAGTCCAGCAGTGACGCACCGCGCAGCATGCCCGGTATGTCGAAGACCAGCGGACACAGGAACAGCACGATGTAGCGCGCGGTCAACGCCATGTCGTGGACCATGACCGGCTCGTCGACCCCCTCGATCGCGGTCGGCGCCCGCCGCGTCGACCCCTCCGGACCCAGCACCGACCACGCCAGGTACGGGGCCTGCAACCGGTAGGTGAACAGCACCAGCTCACCCGTCGCCGGATCGATCTTCGGATGCGCGGTGCTGCCGAGCGCCATCGCTCCGTCGCAGTCGGTACGGCCGAGGGTGGCCAGGTCGGCGGGGTCGAGACGGTAGGGCAGATCGCTCTCCGCCATCGCCAGCAACCGCCCGCCGTGCGCGACCACATTGATATCGGGCAGCTGACGGCTGGTCCCGGCCAACTCCGGTCCGACCAGATCCGGACCGGGGGAGTACGTATCGGTGATCCCGCCCCACAGTGCGCGGCCCGCCTTCTCCTCCGCGAGCACCATCGGCGTGCGCACGAATCGGTTGGAGTACCCGGCACGCCCCGCACCGATGCGCAGCCGGTGCACCATGCCGTCACCGTCGAGCGGGTACACGTACCGCCCGATCGGATCGAACCTGGGATTGGGTCCGTTGCGGAAATAGGTGCCGTCCAGATCCGCGGGGAGCTCACCGACCACGGCCAACTCGTCCACGTCGACCTCGGTTCGCTGCGGCGCGAATACGCCCGACAGGTGGGCGTGCCCGACCATGTTCACCGGGGGTGGAGCCGGGGATGCGGTGGTCATACGACTCCTCGTGCTGGCCGGTGCCGGCACGGCCCGGGTGCCGGTCGCTCACCGTCCACGATGCCGGAAATTCCCGCGCGAGGGAATCCCGGCGTCCGGTCAGGGCGCGCAGACCTCCGTAGTGAAATCGGCGACCGCGTCCTCGAGCAGTCGAAGTCCCGCGTCCTCGATCGGATAGTGACCGGCGTCGTCGAGCAGCACGGTGCGCACCGGAACGTGGGTGACGCGCGAGAGGAACCATTCGCTCAGCGGTAGCGGCGACCAGCGATCCCGGTGCGGCTGGGTCAGCAGAATCGGGCACGCGTCGAATTGCTCGGGCTCCACCGCGGGGGTATAGGTGCTGTAGGTGGCCAGGAAACGCGCCGAGGCCCAATTGCCGCCCGAGGTCCTGTCCCGCGTCATCACGCGCAGCGCACCGCGATCGTTGACCAGCGCCGACATCTTCGCACCGAGTCGCATCGGATATTCGACCCCGGCCGCCGGGGTCTTGGCCACCAGACCGAGGAACGGCAGCCCGAGTCGGGACTGGACGATGTCGTGCGAGGTGCTGTCGCGCACCTTCTGTTCGCGCTGATCGAGAAATGTCGTGCCGACCAGGCCGCGTAATGTCTCGGCGGGTGCCTTCGCCGCCACGTGATAGGCCAGCATGCCGCCCGCGCTGAGTCCGAACAGCACGATCGGCCGGTCGTCCCTGGTCCGCTCGAATGCCAGGAAATCCACGACGAGATCGACCCAGTCGTCATAGGAGTGCACCGCGCCTGGCCGCGTCGTCGTCAGCCCGTAGCCCAGATTGTCGATGGCGACCGTCTCGAATCCGCGCCGCGCCAGCGGCGCACCCAGTATCAGGCTCATCTGCCTGCCGTTGGTGCCGACGCCGTGATGCAACACCACCTTCGCGGGGGCCTCCGGATCGGGATAGCGGTCCAGGTGCACGGTATTGCCGCGCCATTCCCAGAAATCCTCGGTCGGCGCCGTCGCATCGTTCAGACGCAGCCGCGACGGCAGATAGCGTTGCAGCGCCCGCCAATCGGACTGATCCCGGTAATAGAGCGGCCTCTCCACAGCGCTGTCCTTCCGTGACGGCATTCCGGCGCGCGTATACCGTGCCGACCCGAGCCTATGGGTAGGGCGGCATTATCCGGGGGAAGCACGCAAGAATTGCTCGGTTCGCGCTACGACTCCGCGGCGGTATCGCGTGATTCGGCGGGAACGGCGCCCGCGAGTAATCCGGCGATTTCCGCCACCGCCGCGCCGAAGGCCAGCGCGTTGTTGACGAAGGCGTGCATATATCCGTCGAAACGGCGCAGTACCACCGACACGCCGTCGGCCCGAAGGCGCTCGGCATACGCCTCGCCCTCGTCACGCAGCGGATCGAAACCCGCGGTGACGACCACGGCGGGCGGAAGTCCCGCCGTCGACTCCGCGTAGAACGGCGACACATCCGGTCGGGCCCGATCGATCTCCGGCGCCAGGAAACAATTGTCGTAGAAGTCGATATCGTGGCGGGTCAACGCGAAACCCTCCGCGAACGTCGCGCGTGATTCCGATTTCCCCGTCAGTTCGGTCGGCGGATAGATCAGCAATTGCAGCAGCGGATTCGGGCCACCGTCGGCGAGTACCCGCTGACACAGCATCGCCGCGAGATATCCGCCCGCACTATCGCCCCCGACCGCGACCCGTTCGGCCGCGACACCGAATTCGCCCGCGCGCCCGACGATATCGCGGAACGCGGATTCGGCGTCATCGATGGCGGCGGGATACGGATGCTCGGGCGCGAGCCGATAGTCGACAGCGACGACCCGAATTCCGCCGCGGCGGGCCAGGGTTCGACAGAATCCGTCGTGGGTGTCGAGATCGCCGATCACCCAGCCGCCGCCGTGGAAATACACGAGCACGGCATCCGCGTGACCGGGGTCGTACACCCGCGCCGCCAGCGGCCCCGCCGACCCCGCGACCGTCGTCTCCGTGACGTCGACGACCGCGCGGTACCCCGCCCCGATCGCCGACATCCGCAGCGCCTGCGCTCGCCGCCGGGCAGGCCCGACCGCGGGATCGGTCGACCGACGCGAGAACAGCCCGGTGACGCGCATGATCATCTGTGCGTCGAGATCCAGTTCCCGGCCGTCACGCACGATCACCGGCCCCGCCATCGCACGTTTCACGCCCCGGGGCAGTCGCAGCAGTCCGCGCACGGCCGCGACGGCGATACGGGTGCCGACCCGCTCGGGTGGGAGAGAAGTTTCGACCGTCACGGGCACCTCGTTCGTCTGCGGTACAGACCCGGATGCTACCGGCCACCCGAATATCCGCGGGTCCGCGACCGGTCGCCCGGCCGCGGACCCGCGCGCTCAATACACCTGCTCGGCCCCGGTCGGCGGTGGGCGCAGCGCCGCCACCTCGTCGTCGGTGAACAACCGCGAGCGGATCAGGAATCGCACACCCTCCGGCGCTTCCAACGAGAACCCGCTGCCGCGCCCGGCCACCACATCGATCGTGAGATGGGTGTGCTGCCAGTACGCGAACTGATCGGCGCTCATCCAGAACGGCGTCTGCTCGGCGACATATCCGAGCAGGACATCCGACGCGCCGACCCGGAATTCACCCCGGGGATAACACATCGGGGAACTGCCGTCGCAGCAGCCACCCGACTGATGGAACATCACCGCACCGTGCGCCCCGATCAGCGTCCGCAGCATCTCCTCGGCCGATCCGGTGAGTTCGACGCGACGGACATCCTCCGGCATCAGAAGAAGCCGAGTTTATTCGGCGAATAGCTGACCAGGAGATTCTTGGTCTGCTGGTAGTGCTCCAGCATCATCTTGTGATTCTCCCGGCCGATCCCCGACTTCTTGTATCCGCCGAACGCGGCGTGCGCCGGATACGCGTGGTAGCAATTGGTCCACACCCGGCCCGCCTTGATCTCGCGGCCCAACCGATAGGCGGTGTTCATATCCCGCGTCCACAATCCCGCGCCGAGGCCGTAGAGCGTGTCGTTGGCGATGGTGAGCGCTTCGTCGGTGGAATCGAAGGTCGTCACCGAGACGACCGGTCCGAAGATCTCCTCCTGGAAGATCCGCATATCGTTGCGGCCCTTGAAGATCGTCGGTTCCACATAGAAGCCGTCCGGGAAGTCCGCGACCTTGCGCGGATTGCCGCCGGTCAGGATCTCGGCGCCTTCCTTTCGCCCGATATCGATATAGGACATGATCTTCTCGAACTGATCGTTGCTGGCCTGGGCCCCGATCATGGTGGCCTCGTCGAGCGGATTGCCGCTCACGATGGCCTTGGTCCGCTCCACGCACCGGGCCATGAATTCGTCGTAGATGGACGAATGGATCAGCGCGCGTGACGGACAGGTACAGACCTCACCCTGATTGAGGGCGAACATCACGAATCCCTCGACCGCCTTGTCCAGGAATTCGTCGTCGGCGGCCATCACATCGGGCAGGAAGATATTGGGACTCTTGCCGCCGAGTTCCAGCGTGACCGGGATGATGTTCTCGCTGGCGTACTGCATGATCAGTCGGCCGGTGGTCGTCTCGCCGGTGAAGGCGATCTTCGCGACCCGGCTGCTCGAGGCCAGCGGTTTACCGGCTTCGACACCGAATCCGTTGACCACGTTGAGAACTCCCGGCGGAAGCAGATCCGCGATGAGTTCGACCACCTTCAGGATCGACGCCGGAGTCTGCTCCGCGGGTTTGAGGACCACGCAGTTGCCCGCGGCGAGTGCTGGCGCGAGTTTCCACGTCGCCATGAGGATCGGGAAATTCCACGGGATGATCTGCCCGACGACGCCGAGCGGTTCGTGGAAGTGGTAGGCGACCGTGTCGGCGTCGATCTGGGAGATCGCGCCCTCCTGACCGCGCAGCGCACCGGCGAAATACCGGAAATGGTCGACCGTGAGCGGCAGATCGGCGGCGAGCGTCTCCCGGACCGGTTTCCCGTTCTCCCAGGTCTCGGCCACCGCGAGCGCTTCGAGATTCTCCTCGATGCGGTCGGCGATCCGGTTCAGGATATTGGCGCGCTCGGTGGTCGAGGTCCGCCCCCACGCGTCCGCGGCCCGATGCGCGGCATCGAGCGCGAGTTCGACATCCGCCGCCGAGGAACGCGCGACCTCGCAGAACGTGGCCCCGTCGATGGGGGAGGGATTCTCGAAGTAGCGTCCTTCCACCGGCGCGCGCCATTCGCCGCCGATGAAATTCTCGTATCGGGCTGCGTAATCGACGATGCTGCCGTCGGTCCCCGGCTTTGCGTAGATCATTGCGGATAACTCCTCGACGAGTGCTGGTACACGGTGGATGCCGTGACGGGTGTCACTATCGTCGGCGAGGGTTGAGGAAACGTTGAGGAGAACTGCCGCGCGATCCGGTCGCGACTCAGTCGCGCAGCGCGTGGTGCGAACGGGCCGCCGCCACCGCGCGCCGCGCGTCGTGTTCGGGCAGCAGCCGCAGGGCGTGTTCGTGCACCTCGATATCGTCGGGCGCGTACCGGCCGTAGCGCAGCGCGAACTCCGCCTCGCCGCTGGACAACACCGCGGTCCGCACACCGACCTCGAGGAACTGCCGCCATCCGAGGATCCCCGGCGTCTCCGACCCCGGCAGCAGCGGACCGCGATAGAGCCGCACCGCCGTGGCCGTATCGCCCGCGGCCAATGCCGCAGCCACATCGACCGCGTCGCAGGAAATCGGACTGACCAGCCGATAGACCCGGTTCGTTATGTCACCGCCGGTCGCACGCCGCAGATACGACATCTCCGATTTCAACGTGCTCGCCCCGACCGGCCGATCGCCATAGATCGCGAAATGCAATCGCTCGTGCGAATACCCCTCCGGGTCGAGCGCGAGCAGAACCAGGATCTCCAGGTGCCGCGGACGCAAGCGGACCGGCACCCCGTCGCGTGTCAGACCGCCGGTCCCGAGACATCGCAGCGTCACCCCGGACGCCATCGCGCTGCGCGTCTGCAATTTGCTCTCGATGGCGGTCGCCAACGTCCGCACCGTCGATATCGCCAGCGGATGCGAACGATCCCACGTGGTCGACAGGTCGAGCACACCGAGTTGACGACCGTCCGCCGCCCGGATCGGCGCGCAGTAGCAGACCCACCCGTGCAGGGCGGCCACCAGATGTTCGGCGGAGAAGACGGTGTGCGGCTGATCGGTCCGCAACGCCAGCGACAGCGCGTTGGTGCCCATATGCGGTTCGTCCCACTGCCCGCCCGGCGCGAAATTCACCCGCTCCGCCCGCCGCCGCATCACCCGGCCGCCGTAGGACCACAGGATCGTGCCCGTCTCGTCGGTCACCGCGGCCACGAAATCGGCGTCGTCGGCGATGCTGCGCAATTCCCCGGTCAGCTCGGTGACCGGCGCCCGCAAGGCCGAGTCGGCCCATCGCGCGTCGATATCCCCGGCGCTGGGCGCGCAGTCCCGCGCCGGATCCACGGTGCGCAGCGATCGCTGCCACGACCGCTCGACCTCGCCGCGTGGGGGCGCGTCATCACCGGCGGGCACGCCCTCCGCCCCGCGTGTCAGCCACCGTGCCCACGCGTCCTCCAGCGCGGCTCGCTGCTGGGACAGGATCCGACGTTGCGCCAACGGTCGCCCCTCACATCTCGCCGGGCAGGCCGGGGCCACCGGCCATCGCGAACGCCCGCACATCGGCCCCGGCCACCCGACGGATGAAATCCGAACCCGCCAAACCCTCGGCATCGCCATAGCTCACCGACAGCTCGACGCCGTCCGCCAAGCGATACGGCCTGCTCGCCAGTACGGATCCCAGGATCCGGCGCAGTCGTGAGATCTCCGCCCTGACCGCGACCTCGTGATCGGGGTCGCCGTGCAACGCCTGGCTCAGCTGCGTCACTGTCATCCCCAGTCGACCCGAAAGATGAAGCAATACAAGAATTTCCGCGTGCCGCACCGAGACGGCGCTGCGCCAGCCCGACCCGCTGCCCTGCACCGCGACGGTCGGCGGATCGGTCAGCGCCAGTTCGACGCGCACCGTCAGGCCGCCCGCTTCCGGGCGCACGAGCCAGCCGTCGACGATCTGCTCCGCGACACACATGCCCAGCCCCGGCACGCTCACTGCCTTGCCCGTGCGCGGCACCGGGATCCGCCGGACCGGCGCGACACCGACCGCGTGCGCGACCCACCCGTCGTCATCGACCACCAGCGCGGGCCCCGTGGACGCGGCCATCACCGGCCCCGCCGAGGTCCGCAATCGTTCGAGCCTGTCCTCGTGATGACGCCACAGTTGCGTCTCCGCGAGCCGTGCCGAGGTCGCCACGAGCGCGGTGACCGCCGGATGCAGCGAGAGCGCGGGCCCGCTGATGTCGATGATGCCGAGCAGATCCCCGGTCCGCGGATCGTGCACCGGCGCCCCCGTGCAATACCAGGGATGCTGGTTGCGTTCGAAATGCTCCGCCGAGAACAGTTGCACCGGAGCGGCTTCCGTGATCGCGGTGCCGATGCCGTTGGTGCCGACCGCGGCCTCGCTCCACCGCGTCCCCTCCTGGAAGCCGAGCGTGTCGGCCTGGCGGCGAACTCGCGTCGAACCGTGCCGCCACAGCACCACCCCCTCGGCGTCGGCGACGACGAGCAGCATATTCGAGTCGTCACCGACGCCGAAGATCACATTCCGCATATCGTCGACGACATCGGCCAGTACCGAGGTACGTCGACGGATCTCCACCTCGTCGAATCCGAGCACCGCGCGTGCGTTCGTGTGGTCGGGCGCGAGCCCCGCGTCCAGCGCGCGAGACCACGATCTGCCGACGAGAGGCCGCGGCCGCAGGGGCGACCGGCTGCCGCCGATCAACGCGCCGTGCATCCGGATCAGCTGGCGGGCGTAACCGGACAGGTCGGTACCGGGTTCGATGGCGGCGAAGTCACCCACGATCTTCATCCCTCGTCCGTGCGGTCCCGGTCGCACAACCGGGTCTTGCCCGCGTCGGTCGCAACGCGTTGCAACGATTGTGACATTACGCGTCATGCGCTGTGCTGTAGCTCACAGATCCATGCCGAGGAGTATCCATGACCCAGACGCTCGATCACATAGTGCGCGATCCGGCGGCCTCCACGCCACAGCAGCGCGTCGACGCCTGGCTGGCGGCCTTCGAGACCGCACTCGCCGCCCGCGACGCCGATGCCGCCGCCGCCCTGTTCGCCACCGACAGCTTCTGGCGCGACCTCATCGCCTTCACCTGGAACATCACCACCGTCGAAGGCCGCGCCGCCATCACCGATCTGCTACACGCCGATCTCGATGCCACCAACCCCTCCGGATTCCACACCACCGAGCCGCCGACCGAGAACGACGGCGTCGTCACCGCCTGGATCGGCTTCGAGACCGCCGCGGGCCGCGGCGCCGGACACCTGCGACTCGCCGACGGCGGCGCCTGGACCCTGCTCACCGCCCTGCGGGAACTGAAAGGTTTCGAGGAGGGAACCCGAACCCGCCGCCCCACCGGAGTGCGACACGGCGCGGACCCCAGCCGGGTCACCTGGTCCGAACAGCGCGCCCTGGAAGACCGGGAACTCGGCTACACCCGCCAGCCCTACACCCTGATCGTCGGCGGCGGCCAGGCAGGTATCGCGCTCGGCGCCCGCATGCGCCAGCTCGGCGTGCCCGCCCTGGTCGTCGACGCCCACGACCGACCCGGCGACCAGTGGCGAAAACGCTACAAATCGCTGTGCCTGCACGACCCCGTCTGGTACGACCACATGCCCTACCTCCCGTTCCCCGACAACTGGCCCGTCTTCGCGCCCAAGGACAAGATCGCCGACTGGCTGGAGATGTACACCACGGTGATGGAGGTCCCGTACTGGTCGTCGACCACCTGCACCTCCGCCCGCTACGACGACCTCGCGGGGGAGTGGACCGTCGCCGTCGAACGCGAAGGCGCGGCCGTCGAACTCCGGCCCCGGCACCTGGTACTCGCCACCGGAATGTCGGGCAAACCGAATATCCCCGACTTCCCCGGCATGGACCGCTTCATGGGCGACCAGCACCATTCCAGCGCCCACCCCGGCCCCGACGGCTATGCCGGCAAACGCGCGGTCGTCATCGGTTCGAACAATTCCGCGCACGACATCTGCGCCGCCCTGTGGGAAACGGGCGCCGTCTCGGTCACCATGGTGCAGCGCTCCTCGACCCACGTCGTGAAATCCGAGTCACTGATGGACCACGTCTTCGGCGACCTGTACTCCGAACGTGCGATCGACGCCGGAATCACCACGGACAAAGCCGATCTCGCCTTCGCCTCGATGCCCTACCGCCTCATGCCCGAATTCCAGCGCCCCCTCTACCGCGCCAT
Source organism: Nocardia noduli (assembly GCF_019038455.1). Lineage (NCBI taxonomy): Bacteria > Bacillati > Actinomycetota > Actinomycetes > Mycobacteriales > Nocardiaceae > Nocardia > Nocardia noduli. Next base: position 10,768 of record NZ_JAFMPL010000006.1, on the reverse strand, counting down.
CGGCGAACGCGACGCCGAATTCTATCGACGACTGGAACGCGCCGGATTCCGAATCGACTGGGGCGACGACGATTCCGGACTCTTCATGAAATACCTGCGCCGCGGCTCCGGCTACTACATCGACGTCGGCGCCGCCGAAATGGTCGCCGACGGCGACATCACCCTCGCGCACGGGGAAGTGCGCGAGCTGACCGAAACCGCCGTCGTCCTCGACGACGGCACCGAACTCCCCGCCGACCTCGTCGTCTACGCGACCGGCTACGGATCGATGAACGGCTGGGCCGCCGACCTCATCGGACAGGACGTCGCCGACAAAGTCGGCAAATGCTGGGGCTACGGATCGGGCACCACCAAGGACCCCGGACCGTGGGAAGGCGAACTCCGCAACATGTGGAAGCCGACACAGCAGGAAGGACTCTGGTTCCACGGCGGCAACCTGCACCAGTCCCGGCACTATTCGCTGTACCTCGCACTGCAATTGAAAGCCCGATACGAGAGCATTCCGACACCGGTGTACGGACTCCAGGAAGTGCACCATCGCAGCTGAAAAGCCCACCGCACATGCGGTTTCCGATCTCGATCACCCATACCTATCTGTCCGACGATCCAGGGCAGCGACCGCCTCTGCACGGTAGAAAGCCGTCCCGCGAGCAAGTCGTCACCTCAGATGAAATCCTCGACGATCACGGGCTCGCCGTGCCGAACCGGCCGGTGGAGTGGGCGACGAGGACTCGACGTCGATCGGCGGGGCGGTACACCGTAGGCAGAACAGCGACTCGGCGAAGTGGAACAGTGCTTCGAAGGACGACCACCGATGACCGGTCGTATTGATGCCGAATACGCTGACCCGCCCCGCCGCGCGTGGTGGAACCATCCCCCGCGGTGCCCGCCGCCCACGTACCGAACCGGGTCGACCGCGCCCGCCCGAATGGCATGCTGACCGCCATGCCCGATATTCGCCTTGATGTCACCGACGCCATCGCCACCATCACCCTCGACCGCCCGAAACAGCTCAACGCCTTCACCACCGCCATGGCACACGAACTGATCGAGGCCTTCGACACCTGCGACCGCGACGACCGGATCCGCGCCGTCGTCCTCACCGGCGCCGGACGAGCCTTCTGCGCGGGCGCGGACCTCTCAGCGGGCGCGCAGACCTTCGTCGCCGACCCCGGCGACCCGGACGACTTCCGCGACATCGGCGGCGAAGTCGTCCTGCGCATGTTCGAATTCCGCAAACCCGTCATCGCCGCCATCAACGGCCCCGCCGTCGGCGTCGGCATCACCATGACCCTCGCCGCCGACTTCCGCCTCGCCGCCGACACCACCCGCATCGGCTTCGTCTTCAACCGCCGCGGCATCGTCCCCGAATCCTGCTCCAGCTGGTTCCTACCCCGCCTCGTCCCGATGCAGACCGCACTCGACTGGGTCTACTCCGGCCGCCTCGTCGACGCCGAAGAGGCGCTCACCGCCGGCCTCTTCTACGCCTTACACCCCGCCGAAACCCTCCTCGCCCAGGCCGACACCCTCGCCCGCCGCCTCACCGACGACACCGCCCCCGTTTCCGTCGCCCTCTCCCGCCAAATGCTCTGGCGCGGACTGGGAGCCGACCACCCGATGATCGCCCACCGCATCGAATCCCGCGCCCTCCTCTCCCGCGGCGCCAGCGCCGACGCCCTGGAAGGCGTCTCGTCCTTCCTGGAAAAACGGCCAGCCCGATTCCCCGACAGCGTCGACCGCGACGTACCGGACATCTTCGGCCCCGACCTCGCCGTCCCGCCATTTCGGCCGTCGCACTGACAGGTCCGCTTTTGCTGCTACCTATTCGGTCCGTCGAGCCCGATTCCATGCCGCCCGATATCGATAACGAGATCGCCTTCCTCGCACGTCAACCGCGCCCCGCCGTGCCGCATCCAGCCGATTTGGTCCAGCAGGGGGGTGATGGGGTAACCTCGTCAAGCACCCGCCGAGCGGGGGCAACGGGCTGTGGCGCAGCTTGGTAGCGCACCTGACTGGGGGTCAGGTGGTCGCAGGTTCAAATCCTGTCAGCCCGACAGTTGCAAAACCCTTTCCGACCAGCATCGGGAGGGGTTTTGTCATTGTCCGACCACTCGTAGTTGGGGACCATTCGGGGACCTTTGCGGGGCTCGTAGGTGGATGGTGAGCAGGTTGCCGTCGTTCTGGAGCGATTCGATGTCGGGGTGTAGGTAGCGTTGGGTGATCCGGGGGTCGGTGTGTCCGGCGATCTGTTGGAGCCGATGTAGGGGGACTCCGGCGTCGGCGAGCCATGTCAGGCCGGTGTGGCGTAGGTCGTGGCGGCGTAGGTGTTCGTATCCGAGTTTGGTGACCACCTCGTGCCAGTGTGTGGCCTTCTGGAGTACTCCGGTTTGGATCCGGCCGCCGCGTGGTCCGACGAACAGTCGGGCGTCGGTCTTGCCGTTGGAGGCGTCGATCCGTTTGAGTACCAGGGGGCGGATGTCCTCGATGATGGGGATTCTGCGGGATCTCTTTCCTTTCGTGCCTTTGTCTTTCAAGCCTCCGGGACCGGGCGAGGTCTGTCGTCGTAGTCGCCACACCCATTCGCTGGTGTCGATGTCGCCGACTCTGCATCCGGCGACTTCCCCGATGCGGACCGCGGTGCAGGCCGCGAAGATCACGACATCGCCCCATCCTCGGTAGCCGTCGGTCGAGGCGGACACCAGCGAGTCAGCGAGCGTGGTCAAGGTGGCCCAGTCCGGCAGTGCCAGTGATCGAGGGTCGTCGAGTTCGTCTTCGTAGCGTTCGTACTGGCGTTGCCAGCCTACGACTTCCACACGATTGCGTTCGATCACCTCGTCGCGGACCGCTTGGTCGAGCACTCTTGCCAGTGCGGCCAATCCGTTCTTGACCGCGGACTTGCTGACCCCGTCGGCGATCCATTTCATGACCGTGCGATCGGCGACTCCGGCGGTGATCATGGTGACGGGCAGGTGTCCGATCGCCGGAACGATTCGCCGCTGCCACGCCGGGAGATAGGCATGACCGATGGTCTTGTCTTCCAGACCTCTCATGGCGGTGGCCCAGTTCGCTGTCCCGTAGTCCGCGAGGGTGGCCGTGGCGGCGATCGGATCGACGCCGCGGGCGGCGGCTTGCCGAATCCGGTTCACCCATTCCTCGGCCTCCTCACGAGTATCGAAGGCCTGTGACTTCGATGGCCGTTGTTTGGTGGCGGGATCGGTCCAGCGGACGCGAGCGCGGAACGGTTTAGCTCTGTCGCGCTGTTCGATATCGGCGCGAATCTGGACCCCGAGCGGGACCACGTGAACCATGCTGGTATCCATCACGCTGCCATCGGATCGATACGGTGGCGGCGCATGTACTCCTCGACGTCGGCTCGCAGATAGCGCGTCACACGCGCCGATAGGTGTATGAACGGCGGTCCCTGGGGTGGGCGAGCGGTACGCCAACGCCGCAGACTCGATTCGTCCACCCGAAGCAGTCTGGCGACCTCTTCGGTGGTGTAGCACTCCTGTTCATTCATCCTGACCTCGCAGTTCTGATCTCTCACGCTGTTGCTGGCTCGACGAGTGTTCCTGTTGCTGGTGCTGTCATCGAAATCGAGGCGATCCCGCGGCCTTCGACGGAGGGCGCGCGCACCGAACTCGAGAGAAGGGTCCATTCGGATCCTCTACACCGCAGTCTGTTTCGATGACGTTCCGGCGGCTAGCGTAGCCGCGACGGCTCTGTGGATTCGGTGTGCGCAAATGGCCGGTGTAGACGCTGGAGCCCGGGCGGACCAGGTGAGACGTGAAGCCGATGAGGCCGCCGACAGCTGTTTCGCGGCGGTCGTCCAGATGCAGGGTGGCGCAGAGCCGTAGGGCTTCACGACCGTCTGCCCCAAAGGTCGGCCCTCTGCGCGGCGAGCGCTTCCTCCAGAACGGGCAAGGAATACACGACCAGCAGTGCGTGATCGACTACGGCCGCGAGGAATACGTGATCACCGGTGCCGATATCGCATTCGCGACGCATCGTGGCAGGCAGATGCAAGTAGCCGGTCGCGCCGACTGCCCATCGGGCGCGTTCTGCTGCTCGGGCGATGAGCAGGCCGCGATCGGTTCTCAACGATACGGGTTGGCCCGGTATCCATTCGAGGGCTCGAAGCGTCGAGCGGCTCCCGAGTCGGCCATTGACATCGACAGTAGTTGTGGCGCAGTGAAGTTCGCCAATGACGAAGGAATCAGGCGGCGTCAGCTGATCGAGCGGCAGGCCGGGGGCGTCGGGAGTTCGGCTCGGCTTCGACCTGCCGTTGAAGCCGATTGCCCCGCTGTGGTCGGGCGGCTCCTGGTGGATTCTCCCGGTCGACGGCGTGCACCGATGGAGGCGCTTCGCCATCCGCATCCCAGAGGTGCGGGATGTCGGAATGGGGTCTTCTGAGTGTGGCGGCATCGGGTTGTCCTCCCGGGGAAATCGACTGCGTTGCAGCCTGTGCGGCTGGTCGGCGGGGCTCGGGGTCCACCTGTCTCGAGCTCTCTTGGCTGGGGCGGTTATGGAAGTGCTTGTCGAGTAGCGGCTATCTGGCAACACATTTGGAGACTCTCGCTCGCAGTTTAGCGATATTGCGAGCATTCAATACTTTTCGCGTTTGGTCAAGAAAGCCGAAAAGACACCCGGCCTGGGTGCCTTCGGTTCGTAACTGCCCCGCAGCGGGTGCATTTCAATGGGAAATTCCCCCCAAATTGGGGGACTTTTGGCTGCGGCCTAAATGGGTGGATGTCGGTGGTCGTGAGCTCTTCAGCTGGTCCTGCTAATAGTTGGCAATATTCGCTTTGCTGTGTGGCTGCGGCGTCCGTCGGCCTATGGAAGTAGTCCGGATGGACTTTTCTGCCACCGAACGAGAGTGCGGCTGGTCTGGGCGGCGAGAGGCGTCAACGCCGTCTCCTCCCGGGTGGCGGATTCGCCACCAACGAGATCGAGCAGGTCGACTCGTGTGTCGATCACGTCTGTTCCGCCGCGTACGGTCGAAGAGTCCTGAGGACGCGGTCATCGAATCGACTACGTAGACGCCGCTACCGCACTTTTGACCGCGGGGCGAGCCTCACGATTCTGTTCGGTTGGATGTCGATACTTCGGCGGCCATTGGCGGAGGCGTGGCATTTCGTGCGCTGCTGAACGGAATCAGTGATCGTCGGGCAACCGTTGCCATCGAACTGTAAGTGGCTCTGGGCTCGAACGTGGACACCTGTGGCTGCTACTCCTCAGTGCCGTGCCAACTGTATAAAAATTGTCGGATCTATGGCGAAGGTCACAAACGCGATCAAGGTCTAGCGGTCGGCGCTTGGTTTCCGCAGCGACGCCGGGCAGATTGCCTTGATGAAGCAATTGGTGCGGACGTTTCTTGAGGGCCGCGATGTGTGGTCATTACCGGCGGCCGGTCGTGACTTTTGGGTGGCGCTCAGCGGGATGGGCTGGCGACGCGAACATGTCCGTCTGACACATGGCCGCGGCTCGTTCTCATTGGTAGGGCCCTGATAGATCTGGCCGACAGTTGGGTCGCCGTGTGGCGGCGGAGTCAGAACAGTGGGTCGATTCCGTAGTCAGGGGCAGGTTCGGGGAGTGGGTCGCGCTCGGGGGTAGTGGATGTCGTGAGATTGCTGATGGCCGAATCGGTGGCTGGCGGTATGTCGAGGTGTCCGCGTCGGTCGCGTTCGGCGCGCAGAGCGGCGAGCTGTTCTTTCTCGGCGACGAGGTAGGTATCGCCTGCGACGACCAAGTTCGGCCGGGGCTTGGGCGCGTCCTGTTCAAGGCGGCTCCGCAGGGTGCTGAGGGTGGCGTCCCATTCGTGGGCAGGTCCGGCGAGTAACTCTGCGTGTCGACGAGCGGCGCGTTCGTCGTGGCGTGCGTGGTCGAGCTCGGTCAGCAGTGCCTGTTTGTCGGTGCGCAGTGTGGTGAGTTGGGTGTCGAGTCCGCGTCGTTCGCGGCGCGTGGCTGTGATTCTGCGTTGTGCCGTGGTGGAAATCGAACGCGTGAGGTCGTCGACGCGGGCTTGGACGGCGCTCAGTTCGGTGGCAGCGGTACGCGCGAGGGCGATGGCGTCGATCGCGGCTACGTCGTGATGGCGTTGTCGCTGCGGGGTCTCCGGGGGTGGCGGCGCGAATACGGCGGCGTCGAGTTGGATGATCCCGGCGATGTGCCGAGTGAGTTCGGAGATCCGCTGGGCGAGTTCTGCGTCGGTGAGTCGGGACAGTGCCGATGCGGGTTCGGTGTCGGTTTCCAGACTTGCCGCGGGTTCGGCGGCATCCTCGGGCGCGGTCGCGTCGACATGGTCGCGACGGTCTGCGGTACCAGTGTCTTCGGTGAGTTCCGCGGGTCGGGGGGCGACGTTCATGACGTGCGGGGCGGGGATTGATATCGCGGTGGCCTCGAAGCCCGAGCCGGTGTGGTCAGGTCGGCTGCTCGCGGGTGGGGTAGTTGTCGAAAGTTCCACGATGTCACCGGGGTTGGGGTCTGGTGGTAGCCCGTTGTCGGACTCCGTGGAGGTTGACAGGGTTTCGGGGTCGAGGTCCAGGCGCGACCAGAGGGCGGCTGCGGGCATGTCGTCGGGCAGCGGGCGAGGGGCGGCGGCTTGGGTGAGTAGTGCGTCGATGTCGATGCCTGCGCGGTGGGCGTTGTCGAGGTGAGTGGCGAGGACGGGCCAGAAGGGGTCGTCGGTGATGCGGTCGTCGAGTTGTTTGACCGTGGCGGCCCAGTGCGTGGCGGCGAGGTTGGCCTCGCCGATGGCTTCGTTGGCGCGCAGCACGAGGCGGTGGTGGTGTCGTCGTTCGATGACAGTGTGACGTGGCGGTCCGGCCGGGCGTAGATCCTGGGTGGCGACGCGGGTGGCCGCGCGCCACACCACCAGATCGGCGAGCAGTTCAGGATCGGCGTCGAGCAGCGGGCGTGCCCATGTCGGCGCGTTCGAGGAGGTGAAATCCCTTGCGCTGTGTCGCAGTTGACGTTCGAGGTCGGTGACGATGCGGGCGAGCGCGGACAGATATTCGCCGAATTCCGAGTGGTGGGTGAGTGCGTGGGGGATTCCGGGAAGCCACGGTAATGGTCCTGGGGGTGCGGAGTGTTGGCCGCTGGTGTCGAGGCGCCAATCGAGTACGGCGGCGATGTTGTCTGCGGTGGTGAGTTCGCGGCTTGCGATCGCGTCGCGTAGTGCGTGGACGGGGTTGTGTCCGGACAGGGCCAGGGTCGCCAGATGTTGGCGTAGTACCGGCCATGCGGGGCCGGAAGTCAGTGTCGGGAGCAGGGTTTCGGCGTCGGCGTCCAGTCGCGCCATGGCGTCTGTGCCGAGGGCGTGTTCGCTGGCTACGGCGAGGGCTTCGGCGTAGACGTCGGCGGCGCGTCCTATCCGTAGTAGCGGGTCGATGGTGCGTCGTAGTTCGGTGTGTGCCGAGGTGGCGGTGGCGTCGCGGCCGAGGATGGCGACGAGGATGTCGGTCGCGGTCGGGGGGAGTACCGCGCGTTCGGTCCAGAACGATTCCTCGGGTGTGCCGTTCAGAGAGGTGGTCACGTACAGGTGATTGGCCGAGCGTCCGCGGGTGGTGGCGACGTAGAGTTGGTAGCGGCTCTCGTTGCCGGTGAGCACGGTGTGGCTGGTGTCGACCGTGACCCCTTGCACCGAGCCGATCGTGGCCGCGTAGCCCAATCGGGTGTTCGCGGCGACGTAGTCGGCGGGGAGGTACACGGCCTCGCCGTGTCGGCGGTGGGGTAGTTGACGAACCGCGACGATCGAGCCGTCCGGGCGTACGGAGGTGACGGTCCATTGGTAGCCGTTGCGCACGAAGTCGTCGTTGCCGACGGTCAATTGACGGTTGTTGAGGGTGGTGCGGATCGTGTCACCCGCCGAGGCGGATCGGCCGTCGCCGAGTGCGACCTCGAGGCCGGGATCGGGCATTCCGCTGAGCCGGTATTCGCGGGCGAGGGCGTTGAGTTCGTCGACGACGGCGTGGGTGGAGGCGAGCATGATGGTGTCGCGCCTGGCGAGATGGTCGGCCAGCCACGCGTGGAAGGCACCGTTGACCACCGAGGCGGGGCTGCCGATTCGGACGCGGTCACGGTCGAGGTAGAAACCCAGCCCGGCCGAATTTCCCTCGCGGATCGCCAGGCTCGCGGCGGCTTCGGCATTGTCGGCGAAGCGCACTACATCGGTCAGTGTCAAGACATCGGCGCCGGCGACGGCGATCATGTCGCGGGCGCTGCCACCGGCGTCGATGGATTGCAGTTGCCACTGGTCACCGAGTAGTCGCACAGTGGCACCGCGTCCGAGCATGAAGATCAGCACGCGTAGCCGTGCCAGGTCGGGGATCTGGACGTGCTCGTCGATGATGACCAGGGTGGTTTCATCGATGTCGAGGATCCACTGCGGCAGCGACGGTGGAGGCCGATCGGAGTCGAAGACTATCGATTCTAAGGTGGGGGTGTGGCTGTCGAGGACGTGCAGGAATTTGTCCACGGTATTGACCGGCGCCGCGATTTCGGCACTCAGTTCACCGGCGGCTTTCGCGGTCGGCGCCAGCCCGCACACGGTGCCGCCCGAGGCCAGCCACGCACTCGTCAGCACCGTCATGGCCGTGGTTTTCCCGGTGCCCGCCGGGGCGTCGGTGATCTGGATACCGAGTCCGGAGGTCGCGAACCCGCGCACGACCGCCTCCTGGCCCTGGTTGAGTTGGCGGTCGCGGTGAGCGGGGTGGTCGTTATAGGCGGCGATCGCGGCCTCGACCACCGGCCCCGGGACCACGCGGCCGCGGGATTCGGTGATCATCGAGATCAACTGCGCTTCGGTGGAAAGAATCTCCACCGAGCTGTAGATCGGACCTCCCACTGCGGTGAACGCGCTGGTGCGGTCGGCTCGCCGAAACACCTCCGGTGGGTTGCGTAACGCGGGCTCGGCGGCACGGTTCGGGTCACCGCGTGGCACCGACTGTGTCGGTGCCAGCGCTTGGTCCACGACTGCCTCGACGACCTGCGGCCACAGGTCGGGATGGACCCGCCCACGGGTGAGGCGTTCGGCTTCGCTGCGGACATGGGTTCGCCGCCAGGTCGACCTTTCCCCGGAGACCGTGTCGATCACCTGCTCGGCGCATTCGACGATCCACCTCACGCTGATCTGCGGACGAGTCACCGACCTGGGCGTCAAGGCTCGTGTCAGCATGGCCGTGACCGCGTCACTGCTTCCGAGTACCGATTCGGCTTGCCGGCGCCACATCTCGCGCTGCTCGGACAGTGATCGCGGAGCGTGTTTGTGCGGGCGGGTCTCGAGGGTCGCGCGTTGGCTGAGCCCGTACATCTCCCGGCTGGTCGGATCGCGGCCGAGCTGCTGCTGAAATTCCACGGTCAACTGACCCAGCCGCGAGATGACCGCGGCGTTGCGCTGGGAGAAGTGCTTGATCAACGCGACATCGACGCCGATGATCTCGCGGATCGGTCGTTTGCTGGGGTTGGTGCCCGGTCGTGGCGCGAACCGCAGTCCGAGCAGGGTTTCGAGATGATGCTCGAGGCGGGTGTTGTAGATTTCGCTCGCTGTGACCTTGGCCCGATAGAACATCGTCCCGTCCAGGGTGCCCCACTGACCGTCTTCGAGGGCACGTACCCGGTTCGCGACCACGATGTGGGTGTGCAGATCCGGGTCACCACTGCGGGAGTCACGATGCTCGAAACTGGCCGCGATCAGCCCGTCGACATCGACCTGTCTCACCCCGTTCTTCCCTTTCCTGGTGTAGGTCGCCTGCGATTCGAGGTAGCCGAACCCGTCGAGGGCCGCCAAACGGTGAGCCTGCGCGATCAGTTCCGATTCCCGGGGCGGCGCCAATGCCCAAAGCACCGCCACACTTTTCGGCGGGGTGAAACACCACCCGTACCCCGCCACCGCGGTCGTGTTCTGGCGGCTGTTGCGCGCGATCCACCCCGACAACTCGCGTTCGTTGAGCGGATCGCGTGCGAGCTCGTACCGGAACATGCCACGCGCGACCGCGGTCCGGATACGTGCACGGACCTCGTCGGGCACCGGGTCGTCGGCGGCGAGGCCCAGGTCGGTGTTGTACTCGGAGAACGCGCGTGCGCACTGCCGACGAAACGCGTTGTCGTCGTTGAAGACCTGGAATCGGCGCCCCAGCCGGGAGGCCTTCTCCGCCGCGCGCTCGGCCATCTTGCGTGTGGCGCCGCACGCGAGTTCGAGGGCGACGATCTCGCCGGTGATCGCGTCGGCCTGTGGGTGGATCCCCAATCCGAACAGGGCCAGCATCTGCTCCTCGGTGACGACGTCACCGACATTCACCCGCGACGCCGCGACCTCGCGCACGGGAAAGGCGTCGTCCTCATCGACCAGCGGAGCGGGATCGGTCTTGACCTCGTCATCGACCAGCGAGGGGTCCGAAGGGGCCGGATCGGGTTTGCGGTCGCGGTAGGTGATCGTGAGTCCCGCCAGTCCCGAACCGAGCCATGTCCCTGGTGTCTCACCGCGTGCGGAGTAGTAGTCGGCCAGCGGAGAACGGCCCCGGTCGGAGGCGTCGTGCGCCGCGACTTGTCGGGTGTAGTACTCGTAGCCGTCACCTGCGGTGATTTTGTGCAGGGTCGCCGTCACCACTCCATGAGACCGGACCAGAAGATCTCTACGCCAGTAACTTTGGTGATGCAGTCTGTACCGATGCTGGCCAGCATCGGTTCGGCGTGTCCGGTTCGTTATCCGCCGTGCACCAGGTCTGCGCTTGGAAAATGTGTGGATGTGAGGGTGGGCGCGGGGGAGGAG